>NZ_JBEXLR010000028.1:0-60991 GCF_040610095.1 Micromonospora sp. NPDC004540 | reverse complement strand
CTTGACCAGTTCGATGCCGTAGAAGTAGCCGTCGCCCCGGACCTCGCCGACGATCGGCATGTCGTTGAGCTTCTCCAGGGTGGACCGGAAGGCGCACCTTCTGCGTCGGCGCGGACTGCTCCTGGCTCTGGACCGGGCGGGCCGCACTGGTCGCCGTCGTGATCGCGCTGCTCACCCTCGGCGTGCTGGCGCTCTCCGGCCCGCTGCTGCGCGCCGGCCGGATCCCGGTCGGCGAATACTGCTTCCTGCTCGCCTGCGCGATGACCGGCGGCGTGGTGCTCGGCGCGGCCGGCGACCTGATCACCCTGGTCGTGGCGCTGGAGACGCTCACCCTGCCGCTCTACGTGCTGGTCGGGCTGCGCCGGGGCAGCCTGGCCGGCGCCGAGGCGGCGGTGACCTTCTTCGTGGTCAGCGTGGTCGCCACCACGGTGACCCTGCTGGGCGCGGCGCTGCTCTACGCGGTGACCGGCAGCCTGCACCTCGACCGGCTCGGCGCGGCCTTCGCCGCCGACGGGGAGGGGCTGCTCGACCTGCCGCTGGCCACGGTCGCCGTGGCGCTGGTGGTGGCCGGGCTGGCCTTCAAGGTCGCCGCGGTGCCGTTCCACGCCTGGGCGCCGGCCACCTACGACGGCGCGCCGCTGCCCGTGGCGGCCTACCTGTCGACCGCCTCGAAGCTGGGTGGCGTGGTGGCCCTGCTCGCCGTGGTGCAGCGAGCGCTTCCGGCCACCGTGACCGGCCCGGTGCTGGCCCTGCTGGCGGCGCTCACCATGACCGTGGGCAACCTCGTGGCGCTGCGCCAGCGGCGGACCGTCCGGCTGCTCGCCTGGTCCTCGGTGGCCCAGGCCGGCTACATCCTCGCCCCGCTGGGCGCGCTCGCGCTGGCCGCCGGGCGCACCGCCGACGCCCGCGCCGGGGCGTACGCCGCGGCCGTCGCGTACGCCGTCTTCTTCGTGCTGCTGGAGTTGGCCGCGTTCGCCGCGGTGGTGGCGCTGCGGCCGGCGGACGGCGACGGCGGCACCCTGGCCGACCTGCGCGGCGCGGCGCGCCGGCACCCGTGGGTCGGTGGCGCGTTCGCGCTCGCCCTGATCGGGCTGGCCGGGCTGCCGCCCGGCCTGGCCGGCCTGTTCGCCAAGGTGACCGTGGTCCGCGCGCTGCTGGCCGGGCACGCCGGCTGGCTGGCCCTCGTGGTGGCGCTGAACGCGGTGCTCGGCCTGGCCTACTACCTGCGCCTGGCCGCCACCCTCTACGCCGCGCCCGGCGAGGTCCCGGTCCGCCCGGCCCGGGTCGTGGTGGTCGCGCTCGGGGTCGCCACGGCGTTGGCCGTGGTGCTCGGCTTCGCCCCGCAACTGGTGCTCGACGTGGCGGCCCGCTGACGGTTTCGTCCCGCGATGGGCAGCTGGCACAGCCCGCTCACAGAAATCCCCAGCCAACTTTCAGCCATGAGTCGGATGGTTGGCGGGTACCGGTGTTGTTGAACCGGTCAGCGGGCCCCGCGCGGGCCCGCGCACCGAAGGAGCGATCGTGCATCACAACCGTCTCAAGACCGCAGCGCTGCTCGGCCTGTTGACCTCGCTGATCCTCGCGGTCGGCTACTGGTTCGGCGGCAGCGGCGGTCTCGTCATCGCCGTCGTCGTCTCGTTGCTGATGAACGGCGTGACCTACTTCTACTCCGACAAGCTCGCACTGCGCTCGATGCGGGCGCAACCGGTCAGCGAGGCACAGTTCCCCGAGCTGTACCGGATGGTCCGGGAGCTCGCCACCCAGGCGGGCAAGCCGATGCCCCGGCTCTACGTGAGCCCGACGGCGCAGCCCAACGCGTTCGCCACCGGGCGTAACCCGGAGCACGCGGCGGTCTGCGTGACCCAGGGGATCGTCGAGATCCTCGACTACCGGGAGCTGCGGGGCGTGATCGGGCACGAGCTGTCCCACGTCTACAACCGGGACATCCTGATCTCCAGCGTGGCGGCCGGCCTGGCCGGCATCATCACCGCGCTGGCGAACATCGCCTGGTTCATCCCGCTGGGCTCCTCCGACGACGAGGACGCCCCGAACCCGGCGGTGCTGCTGCTCACCCTGATCCTCGGCCCGATCGCGGCCACCCTGATCCAGCTGGCGATCAGCCGGAGCCGGGAGTTCCAGGCCGACCAGTCCGGCGCCGAGCTGAGCCGGGACCCGCTGGCCCTGGCCAGCGCCCTGCGCAAGATCCACGCCGGTACGCAGGCCCGCCCGCTGCCGCCGCAGGGTCAGCTCACCAGCACCGCGCACCTGATGATCGACAACCCGTTCAAGCGCGGCGGCGGCATCGCCGCGATGTTCGCCACCCACCCGCCGATGGAGCAGCGCGTGGCCCGGCTGGAGCAGCTGGCCCGCAGCTCCGGGCCGGTGCAGTTCCAGCGCTGACCCGCACCGACCACGTCCGCCCGCGTCCACCCGGACGCGGGCGGAGTGGTGTGTCCGGGCACAAACCGTTTCCCCCGGATACGCACCGGCGTTAGGGTCGAAACGTCTCTCACTCATTACACCCTGGAGGTCGACCGTGGCCGCACTGCGCCAGTACCTGGGCGTCTGGCGGATCCCCGGCGCGCCGATGCTGCTGGTTCTCGGCATCATCGGCCGGCTCGGGATCGGCATGACCCCGCTGGCGCTGCTGCTGGTGGTCGCGGAGGTCACCGACCGCTACTCGCTCGCCGCCGTCGCCGGCGGCATCTACGCCCTCTCCGGCGCCGCGCTCAGCCCGATCGCCGGGCGGATCGCCGACCGGGTCGGCCCCACCCCGGTGCTGCTGGCCACCGCGCTGGCCCACCCGCTCGCCCTCTTCGGGCTGCTGGGCGCCAGCCGGTCCGGCTCCGGCAGCCTCGCCCTCATCTACCTGGCCGCCGGCGTCGCCGGCGCCACGTACCCGCCGCTCACCGCCGCCATCCGGGGCGCCTGGAACGACCTCACCGCCCCCGCCACCGGGCGAGCCCACCTGCGCAACACCGCGCTCGCCGCGGAGACCTCCCTCTTCGAGGTCGTCTTCGTGCTCGGCCCACTGCTGGTGGCCGGCTTCGTCCTGGTCGCCGACGCCGCCGCCGCGCTGGTCGGCGCCGCCGTGGTCACCCTGGTCGGCACCACCGCCGTCGCCCTCGGCCGGGTGATGCGTGGCTGGCAGCCGCACCCGCGCGAGCACCACGCCAAGGGCCTCGGCCCGCTGCGGGTCGGCGGCTTCCCGGCCCTGCTGCTCTGCGTCGCCAGCCTCGGAATCGCCTTCGGCGCCGCCGGCGTCATCGTCCCGGCCTTCGCCGGGAACGCCACCGCCGACGACCCGGAGAGCCTCGCCGGCGTGCTGCTCGCCGTCTGGGGCATCGGCAGCGCCCTCGGCGGTTTCTGGTTCGGGGTACGCCGCCCCGCCGCCAACATGACCCGCCAGTTCGCCTGGCTGCTCGCGGCGGTCGCGGCCAGCTTCGCCGTCTTCGCGGTGATGCCCACCCCGGCGGCGCTCGGCGTCGCGCTGGTGCTCGGCGGGGCCACCATCGCCCCCGCGCTGACCCTGGAGAACACCCTGGTCGGCCGGATCGCCCCGGCCGGCATGCTGAACGAGGCGTACACCTGGGTGGTCACCATGTCGGTGGCCGCGAGCGCCGCGGGCGGCGCGGTGGCCGGCCTGATCGTCGACCACGCCGGCGGCGTGCCCTGGGCGTTCCTCTTCGCCGGGGCGGCGGTCGCCGTCGGGGCCGCGGTCGCCGCGCTCCCCGCCGGCCCGATCGCCCGCGCCGAGGCCACCGCGGTACGCGCCGAGCAGTCGCTCGTCGCCTGATCACATTGCCGCAGACGGGGTAAAGCCGTGGCATGTTCGTCTTCTTCTCGAACCGGGTCGGCTGTCTCGGCTCGATCCTGATCAGCGCGGTCGTGACCGTGATCCTGCTACTGATCTTCTCGCGCTGAGGGTGGTCGGCGGCTCAGATCCCGAGCCCGCCGAGCACCGTCAGTTCCTGGCGGGTGAACTCGCCGGTGAGCATCGGCATGGCCCGGGCAATGGCGGCCCGGGTCTCCGGAAGCCGCAGGGAGGCGTCGTGGTGCTCCTTGCTCCGCCACACCTCGGTGACCCAGATGGTGACGTCGTCCTGGTCGGAGACGCCCACCACGTAGAGTTCGCAGCCCACCTCGCGGAGCCCCTCGACGCCGCTCAACAGGATGGCCACGACGTCGTCCCGGCAGCCGGGCGTCGTCCTCATCGACCCGAGATAGCCGTACGGCACGTCGGTTCCCACCTCACTGACGGTCGTCCGCGGCCGTCGCCCGGTGCGCGGTGCCCCTGTTGGTAGCTGGCGAACTGCTGACCCGGCCTCGGAGATTACCGCTTGCCGTGGCGGCTAAGCGAGTATCGCGACGACCCGGGCCCTGCCATGCGAACGAGGGGGTCACGACGTCTGTCGGCCACGGGGCACACCGTCCGACGCTTCGCCAGGAGGTGCCCATGGCGAGCTGGGGGCGGCGACGAACAGCAGCGTCGGTCACCACCGCAGGGGCTGGGCGGACCGGCGTCGAGACGGAGGCCGGCGTCCCCCGGTGCGGCAGCGACAGGGAGAGGTGTGCAGTCGTCGCAGTGCTCGCCGCGCCAGGCTTCCACGTCTGATTTCGGGCCGCTCGTCGCGGACCAGGAGGTCCATTAGCCTAGCCCAGTGCCGAACAGCGACGAGGATGACGAGCTGCTGCTCGGCGCTCTGGCGTGTTACGAGCGCGCGGTGCACCGGGTGGCGCAGGACTTCGCCGGTCGGGGGGCCGTCATTCACCCGATGGGGGTATACCTGGACGCCCTCGACGCCTTGCATGTGTGCTTCGGCAGGCGTGGGCAGGTGCACGAGGGCAGCCTGGGTAGCCTGCGTCCAACCTGCGAGCTGGAGCTGGCGGTTGTCGAGCTGGCCGACCTGCTGCAGGAAAAGGAGTTCGATGAGGGCGACACCGACTGGCCCGGATGTCTGCCCGGCCACTCTCATCCTCCGATCGCGGCCCTCGTCAATGGGGCTGCCTGCTGGCAATGCCCGCAGAGCCACGCATCCGTCTTCCCGGTCGGTTAGCCAGTCGGCACATGTAGATCACCATCGGGGGCACCCGCGGTGCCCCGCCAGGGCGTCATCCTCTTACCAGCGAAGGCTAGAGAGTCTTGGGTCGGCGCCGGTCGACGAGGACCAGTTCCAGGCCGTCACCAGGCCGTCGGAGGTCGATCGTGAGCGACCAACGGCGACCACTGGTGACGAACTCTGCTCAGGTGAGAAGGCGCGGCCGGGGCGATAACCAGGCCGGCCGGGATCGCCTTACCTGTAGTTGGTGAACTGGAGGGCGACGCCGAAGTCCTCGCCCTTGAGCAGCGCGATGACGGCCTGGAGGTCGTCCTTCTTCTTGCCGGTGACCCGGAGCTGGTCGCCCTGGATCTGCGCCTGGACGCCCTTCGGGCCCTCGTCGCGGATCTTCTTGCTGATCGCCTTGGCCTTGTCCGAGTCGATGCCCTGGATCACCTTGGCATCGACCTTGAAGACCTTGCCCGACGCGCGGGGGTCACCGGCGTCCAGCGACTTGAGCGAGATGTTCCGCTTGACCAGCTTCTCCTTGAAGACCTCCAGCGCGGCCCGGACCCGCTCCTCGGTCTCCGCCTGCAGGCTGATCGCCTCCTCGCCCGACCAGGAGATCTCGGCGCCCGTGCCGCGGAAGTCGAACCGCGTCGCGAGCTCCTTCTCCGCCTGGCGGAGGGCGTTGTCGACCTCCTGCCGGTCAACCTTGCTCACGATGTCGAACGACGGGTTCGCTGCCATGCTCATGCTCCTGCTGTCCGGCGGTCTGTCCTGATCCGTCCCCCACTGACCAGTGGTGGGACCCCCTGACGGTACCCGGTTGCGACCGACCCGGGGGCAACCGCTATCCTTGCTTCCGCCGCCGCGTCACGACGCGGTGGGGTGCCCTGGCGGGTTGCCCGAGCGGCCAATGGGAGCGGACTGTAAATCCGTCGCGAAAGCTACAGAGGTTCGAATCCTCTACCCGCCACCAGGGAACGGCAAGGCCTCTGACCTGCGAAAACGCGGTTCAGAGGCCTTTGTCGTCTCCTGCTGCTGTTGACCGCGAGTGCCCCCGGTTTACTGGCTGATCGGGCACGCAACGGGCACGTAGGCGGGTTGTCGGTGAGGTCCGCAGAAGCGCCGGCACGTTCGGGAGGCACGGTTTGACTGTCAGTGCTGCTCACTCTGCTGCGTTCAGGAGCGAGGCTCCTGCTGCCGGGCGTGTTTGGACCCTCCTAGAGGATGACGGCTCCTACATCGCGCCCCACAAGCCCGATGGGAGCCGGGCGATGCCCTTCTGGTCGCTGCGGTCACGGGCGCAACGTGTGGTCGAACAGGTGCCCGCTTACAACGGGCTCGAGATCGACTCCATGCCGTTCGATCAGTGGCTGCACGACTTTGTGCCCTGGTTAGCGGAGCAGGGGGTCCTGATCGGCGTCAACTGGAGCGGGGAACGAGCCACCGGCTACGACGTGAGCCCTCAAGACATGCTCGGCTGGTTCGCCGGGCTTGAAGGCAGCTCATCGCCTACATCTGCGATTGATTGACCGCCAGGCTGCCCCCTTCCCCCGATAGGTGCCAAGGACTGCGGCGCCGGCGGCCGGGGCCTTGGGATTAGAAGAAGATCGCGGATGGCTGGTCAGGTAACTGCGGACATGGTCATTCGGTCCGTCGTTGTCGGGCAGTGTCGACGTCCGCGGGCGGGCTTGGCTGTACGGATGGCTGTACGTGCCCGCTCAGGGGTACAACGTCATGATCATTACCTGCCTAGACTGCCGCGATGGACACGGAGCGGAACCGCGAGCCCCACTGGTCGACAAGACCTGGTGCACTGACCGGCTTCTGGGGCAGCCTCGCGGCAGCCGCAGGAGTCATCGTGATCATGGTCAACTACCAAACGCCCGGCTACGAGGTCGGTTTCTTCATCGGTGCCGTACTCATCGGCGGCGGCCTCCTACTCCGCATCGAATCGGCAATTCGAAGCACGGGCCACAGACCAACCGCTCACGACAGCGGACGAGAGTGAGGGAGCCCGGCATGGAGGCGGAGCCACCGGAGAACCGCGGCTTGGCTGCGCTGATGGTCGCCTCCGGCGCTGGAGGGCTGATACTGCTACTTGCCGGCAGCGGGGATCGGTCCCTGGTCCTCGCCTTGGTGGCCTTCGCTTGTTTCATCGTCTCCGTCGCTCTGCTCGGCTTGAGTTCGGTTCTGCGGCAGCACGAGCTCTGGCGCGTATGGTCCGACCGGCAGCGGTTGAACGATGAGAAGGCTGACGAAGAGGCCGCGGACTGCTAGCGCTCCCGCGAGGTCAAGGGCTGCTTTCGAGCCCCGCGCCTGCCAGGTGGACCGCCGCATCCGCCGAATCTCGTCTCCTGCCATTGCTGACCGCTGTTGCGCCTGATCGACCGGCCGGGGGTTCTTGCGTAGCCCTCGTGGTGCCTGACCGAGGAGATCCCCCGTCCGCCGATCTCCGAGGGAAGGCCGGGGTTCGGGGCGGAGCCCCGAGGATCAAACCGCCCGCTAGGCTCCTCGCCTCAACGTCAGAGTGCGGGAGCGTACGTGATCAAGCTGTTCAGGACCAAGAAGCCCACGTGCCGCTGTCGGCCCCAGTGGCCGGCTCTGGTGACGGAGATGAACGGCCATGTCATGCCATGCCAACCATCCGAGCATGGCAGTCCGATGACCAGGCTATTGGAGCTGTCAGCCCGGTGCGTCGAGTGCGCCGCGACCTACCCGGGCAACTTCATCATCGAACCAGGCACGCCGCCCCCGTTCGATTGGGCGCGCGAGCCTGAGAACACCGTGTGCTCCTGTGACCCGCGGTGGCCGAAGCTGATGGTCATGCTGCGTGGCCAGTGGTACCTCGGCGACCCAGGTACGGAGGGCCAGCTGGTAGTTGACGGCGCAGCGGAGGGGGCCTTCTGCGATAGCTGCGGGGCCCGCTTCCTGGGGGCCATGGTGGTCGACCTCAATGACAGGTCGCACCTCGAAGATCCTGACGAGACGTAGCAGGTGTGGCCGGCCAGCCCGGCCGATGCCGAGAAAGAGACGCGCATGGCGCACGCCTTTCCTGAGGTGTCGATACATGAAGGGGCTCTGACTCTCCGGCCGTTCACCAGCGAGGACGTCGAGGCTACTCAGGCGGGGTGTTCGGACGAGTTGACGCAACGGTGGCTGCCACTACCTCAGCCATACACGCTCGACCACGCCACTGCTTGGTGTACGAAGGTCGCGCATGCCTTGCGGGAGTCCGGTGACGGTATCCACTTCGCGATCACCGACGCGAGGAACGATCATCTCCTGGGCACGGTCGGTCTGAAGAAGACCGACTGGGGCGCGCGAATCAGTGAGGTCGGCTACTGGATCGCCCCTTGGGCCAGAGGACGCGGAGTCGCGACCGAAGCGACTCGGGTGGTGGGGCGCTGGCTCTTGGCCGACCAGGGTTTCGAGCGTATGGAGCTGAAGGCAGCGGTTGACAATGTCGCCTCTCAGAAAGTGGCTGAGCGCGCGGGGCTGCATCGAGAAGGCATCATGCGAAATGCTGGTCTCATCCATGCTGGCCGGGTCGATGTCATCCTGTTCTCGCTGGTGCCCGGTGATCTCGGAGCGCCCCGGCGATAGTGGATGACCGCTGTCGCCGTTGGTGGTCCGTCTGATCGGGCACCAGGAGACTAGGGTGGGCGACCAACACGGTGAGGCCCTTCGCGCCGACTCGAAGCCACGGGTCCAGGGCTTCGCCGGAGGCGAGGGGTTGTCCGTGCCCGACAACGATCTGACCCAGCAGTTGTCTTCTCCGGCCACCGCCGAGAGCGATCCGGCCGGCTGGTTCGAGCGGCTCTACGCCGAAGCCGAGCGGGGCGAGGCGGTCGTCCCGTGGGACCTCGACCGGGCGCATTCCCTGCTCAGCGAGTGGACCGACCGGACCCGGCCGGACGGATCCGATCGGCGCGCCGTGGTCGTCGG
The DNA here is from genome assembly GCF_040610095.1 of Micromonospora sp. NPDC004540. Lineage (NCBI taxonomy): Bacteria > Bacillati > Actinomycetota > Actinomycetes > Micromonosporales > Micromonosporaceae > Micromonospora > Micromonospora sp. NPDC004540. The sequence goes on along the minus strand of NZ_JBEXLR010000028.1, from coordinate 51,998 downwards.
GTGCGGCTTCGGCCGCGACGCCGAACATCTGGCCCGCCTCGGCTTCGCCACCGTCGCCTTCGACATCTCTCCCACGGCGGTGCGGGCGGCCCGCAGCCGCCACCCGGACTCCCCGGTCCGGTACGAGACCGCCGACCTGCTCGACCCGCCGCACGACTGGCTGGGCGGGTTCGATTTCGTGCTGGAGAGCATGAACGTGCAGGCACTGCCGGCTGAGCTGCGGCAGCGGGCGATCCCGGCGGTCGGCCGGTTGGTCGCGCCGGGCGGGACGCTGCTGGTGATCGCGGCCGGCCGGCGGGACGACGAGGTCGTCGAGGGCCCGCCCTGGCCGCTGGTCCGGGCTGAGGTCGACGCCTTCGCGGCCGGCCCGCTGACCCCGGCCCGGGTCGAGGAGATCGTCGCCCCCGACGGTGGGATCCGCTGGCGCGCGGAGTTCCGCCGTGCCTGAGCGGCATGAGCGCCGGGTGTCGGGCTGCCGTTAACATCCGGCTGTGGCGGCCGAAGCAGCGGGAGCGTTTCGTCGGACGGCGATCGAGCGCTCAGATCAGCGCGTCGCGTGGGAGCGGACCGACCAGGCATTCTTCGCTGCCGGGGCGTGTCACATCCTGGCCTGGGTCTGCCGGGATGCCTACCCGGACCGGCCGATCGAGGTAGCAGGGGTGCGCTTGGCAGGCGGCTGGCAGGTCTTCCACGCCTACGCGGTCTGGGATGGCTGGGCGTTCGACCACTCGGGCTGGAATCCCGAGCCGCAACTGCTGGCGGTCAACACAGCCTTCGAAGGCCGCCCGCTGGAGAGCATCAAGATCGTAGACAGCCTCGCTGAGTTCTGCGAGACGCACTACTCCCGCATGCCGGACCAGTACTGGCAGGACCCGGTTCCTCGTGCACGCGACTACGTGAGCCGATACACCCCACCCTGGGCTCAGCACCTTCCATCACGCGCTGCTGTCGCAGGTCATGGCCTCAGCCAACCAGTTCGTGGCCGAGCTCTTCCGCCGGAATGACCTCCCGGTCCTGGTCCTCGCCCACGCCGGCTGCGCATCGGGGAACCGCTGTGCCTGCGATGCCGGCACCTCGACGTGACCGATTGGCTGGCCTGACCGGCCTGACCCCGGATGACCCTCGGGCAACGCACGGTTGCCGGGGTCGCGCGAATTCGCGTTTCGGTCCGCCGGTCGCCGGGCCGCTGCGAGACTGGGCGCGTGCCAGCCCCCGCCGGCGCCCCGGCGCCGGTCGACGCGATCCGGCAGGTGGAGAAACATGGCCAACGAGGAAATCCGTCCCTTCCGGCTCGACGCGCCGGAAGAAGCGCTCGCCGACCTGCGGCGCCGGATCGAGGCCACGCGCTGGCCCACCCGGGAGCTGGTCACCGATCGCTCCCAGGGCGTGCAGCTGGCGACGGTCCAGGAGTTGGCCCGCTTCTGGACGAGCGAGCACGACTGGCGCGCCTGCGAGGCGAAGCTGAACGCCCTGCCGCAGTTCACGACCTACCTCGACGGCGTCGAGATCCACTTCATCCACGTGCGGTCGCCGCACGAGAACGCCCTGCCGCTGATCATGACGCACGGCTGGCCGGGCTCGGTCGTCGAGCTGCTCGGGTCCATCGGCCCGCTCACCGACCCCACCGCGCACGGCGGCACCCCCGAGGACGCCTTCCACCTGGTGCTGCCGTCCCTGCCCGGCTACGGATTCTCCGGCGAGCCGACCGAGCTCGGCTGGGAGAACGGCCGCATCGCACGCGCATGGGCGGAGCTGATGAGCCGCCTCGGCTACCAGCGCTACGTCGCCCAGGGGGGCGACGTAGGCGCCGCCGTCACCGACGCGATGGGCCGTCTGGCACCCGAGGGGCTGCTCGGCATCCACCTCACCCTGCTCTCCGGGGCGATCGGTATCAAGGACAAGCTGCCGGCGAATTCCGAGCAGGAACGCGCGGCGCTCGACGCGCTGAACACGTTCACGACGGACGGCTTCGGCTACTTCCTGGAGCAGTCCACTCGGCCGCAGACGATCGGCTACTCCCTGCTGGATTCACCCGTCGGGCTGGCGGCCTGGATGCTTGACCATGACACCGACAGCTACTACAAGATCTCCCGCGCCTTCGTCGACGGCAAGCCGGTGGGCGGCCTCACCCGGGACAGCATCGTCGACAACATCACGCTGTACTGGCTGACGGGCACCGGCGCCTCATCCGCCCGGTGGTACTGGGAATTCGGCCGGTTCCGGGCCGCAGCCAGTGCGTCGGGCCAGGCTCCTCCGCCCGTCAGGGTTCCGGTCGGCTTCACCGTGTTCCCCGGGGAGCTCTGGGCTGCCCCGCGCAGCTGGATCGAGATGGTCTACCCCGGCGTCGCGTACTTCAACGAGGTCGACAAGGGCGGCCACTTCGCCGCCTGGGAGGAGCCCGAACTGTTCGCTACCGAGGTGCGGGCCGCGTTCCGGCCGCTGCGGCAATCCTGAGCCAGCCGCAGCCCTGCCGTTCGTCGGGACGGATCCGGACCAGCTCTTGATCCGCTCCCGGTCGAGGTGCGCGAATCGGACAGCCGGAGCCTCTTGCCCGGCCATCGAAGATGGTGGAGTCTGTTCGACGGGATGCCCGTCGCCGCCCGGTTAGCCGTCCATTGTGGTCATGATCGCCGATCATCATGCCTGGTAGGCGAATCTAGTCTTACGTGTGGTTTAACCGGGAAGTCGTTGTGCGCGCCTTCCGTAGCAGCGCCGGGACCGATCGTGACAGCAGGCTGGGCCGGAGGGGCGGGCGTGCTGGTCGAACGGATGATTTCCCTGTCTGCCGCCGCGAGGGGGGCCCTCCACTGCTTTTCCGCGTGCTCCACGTGTGGCACGATCGTGGAACCTCCACCATCGCTGAAACTCTCTCGACAGGAGCAATCATGTCTGGTCGAAGGTTGGGCCGGCTGCTTGGCTCACTTCTCGTTCTCGCCGCCCTCATCGGTGGTGTCGGCGGCGTCGACTTCGATGGCAGCACGGGGGGCGCGCAGACCCAGGACCTCATCTGGCAGTGACCGGGTCTCCGGTCCACCCTTGTCGATCTCCGGTTGACACGAGCATCGCGCCAGCCGGAGATCGACCCGTGCCGGTGACGGGACGGCGCGCCGCCAATGAAAAGGAGCGGCATGATCGGTCGCGGTCAGCCACGGCGCAGGTCGTCTGAGGACGCCTGGATCATCACGGCGCCGATGGCCCTGGTCGCCGTGGCCTGCGCCACGGTGACCGGCCTGCTCGCCGACCACCCCTTCGGCCACTGGCCGCAGGCGGCGCTCTTCCTGGTCCTCATGACCGCAGCCGGGCTGCCGCTGCTCAGCCTGGTCGTCCGCCGGCAGACGCTGGGCGTCACGCTGACCGAACTTCCGCTGGTCCTGGCGCTCTACTTCCTGCCGCCGCTGACGGTCGTACTCATCTACACATTGGCCACGCTGATCACCCACATTCGGCACCGGCTGTCGGCGCCGAAGGTCTGGTTCAACGTCGCGCGGGCCGCGGCCGGCACCTCGCTGGCCGTGCTGGTCCTCCAGGCGTTCCCGCCGATGGTCACGGTGGGGCCGCGCACCTGGGTCAGCATCTTCGCCGCCGTGAGCATGGTGCTGCTGGTGAGCGTGGTCAGCGTGGTCGCCGTGCACACCCTCCTGCACGGCTGGCAGACCGGCCGCGGGGCGCTGCGCAGCGCCAGGACCGCGCTGCTGACCGCGGCGATCAACGTGACGGTCGGCCTGATCATGCTGATCCTGGTCGACAGCACCTGGTGGTCGCTGCTGCTGCTCGCCGCGCTCGGCGCCGGGCTGGTGCCGGTCTACCGGTCGTACGCGCAGTTCTTCCGGCAGCACCGCACCCTGACCGACCTCTACGAGCTGACCCGCGCCGTGGTCGAGAGCGGGCAGAGCGGCACCCTGGCCGACGCCCTGCTCGGCCGGGTCCGCGCCCTCATGCAGGCCGAGTACGCGACGCTCTGGCTCCCGGCCCAGGGGCGGCACCCGGAGACGCTGCTGACCGCCCGGGTCGACGACCCGGGGCTGCTGGACATGGCCCCCACGCCGCAGGCGCTCCGGGACAAGGTGCGGGACAGCCGCCGCACGGTCGCGTTCGGCCGTGGGGTGACCACCGACGGCGAGTTCCGGGCGGAGCTGGGGGAGCGGCGGGTCAAGGACGCCGTGGTGGTGCCGCTGCGCTCCGGTCCGGTGGTGATCGGCACCCTGGAGGTGGCCAACCGGCTCGGCGACGGCAACCACTTCACCTCGGCGGACATCGCGGTCTTCGAGACCGTCGCCGCGCACGCCGCGGTCGCCCTGGAGAACTCGCGGTTGGTCGACCGGCTGCGGCACGACGCCGAGCACGACGCGTTGACCAAGCTGCCCAACCGCCGGCGGGTCACCGCGGCGGTGACCGAGGCGGTCCGGATCGCGGCGCCCGGCGAGGTGGTGGCGCTGCTGCTCTTCGACGTCGACCGGTTGCGCCAGGTCAACGAGTCGCTCGGCCACGCGGCCGGCGACAAGGTCCTCGTCGAGGTGGCCGAGCGCCTGCGCGCCTGCGCGCCCTCCTCGGCCCTGGTCGGCCGGGCCGGTGGCGACGAGTTCCTGGTGACGCTGCGGCTGGAGAGCACCGAGGCGGCGCTGGAGCTGGCCGGCCAGTTGCGCGAGCAGATCCGCGACGAGATGGTCTTCGACGCGCTCACCCTGGACGTGGACACCGCGGTCGGAGTCGCCGTCCACCCGGAGCACGGCAGCGACGCGGTGACGCTGCTCCAGCGGGTCGACCTGGCTGCCACGGCGGCCAAGTCGGTCCCGGGCAGCGTGCAGCTCTACAGTCCGGCGCTGGAGTCCCGCTCGCTGCGCCGGCTGGGCCTCGCCGGCGACCTGCGCCGGGCGCTGGACGACGGCAAGCTGGAGGTCTACTTCCAGCCCAAGGTCACACTGCGGGACCGGCGCCTGGTCGGGGTGGAGGGCCTGGCGCGCTGGGAGCACCCGGCGCACGGCACGGTGCTCCCGGACGACTTCGTCGCGGTGGCCGAGCACACCGGCCAGCTCGGCCGGCTCACCGAGTTCGTGCTGCGGGAGAGCCTGCGGCGCAGCCGGGACTGGAGCCACGGCGAGCAGGCCCTCGCCGTCTCGGTCAACCTCGCCGCCCGGACGCTCACCGACCAGCACTTCCCGGCGCTGGTGCGGGACCTGCTCGACGAATACGGCGTGCCGCCGCAGCGGCTCACCCTGGAGATCACCGAGGCCGGGGTCCTGGACGGCACCGAACGTCCCATCCCGACCCTGAAGCGCCTGCGCGACCTCGGTGTCCGGCTCTCGGTGGACGACTTCGGCACCGGCAACTCGTCCCTGGCCCAGCTGCGGCGGCTGCCCGTGCACGAGGTCAAGGTCGACCGCTCGTTCGTGCAGGGGATGGCGACGGACCCGGGCGACCTGGCCATCGTCAACGCCGTGGTGACGCTCTCCCAGCAGTTCGGCCTGGCCGTGGTGGCCGAGGGCGTGGAGAGCGAGCTGACCCTGGAGCTGCTCCAGGACATCGGCTGCGAGATCGGCCAGGGCTTCCTGTTCAGCCGGCCCCTGCCGTACGAGCGGTTGGAGGCCTGGTTCGGCGCCCAGGTCGACCCGGAGACGGTCGGCGCCAGCGAGCTGCCGCGCCTGCGTGTGGTGCCCTGAGCTGCCCGGACGCCTTAAGGGGGGATCCGATTTCACCTCGGCGGCGGGGTCGTGTACTGTTTCCTCTGCGCGACACCCCACCGGGGTGATCGGGTAGGCCCCCTTAGCTCAGTCGGCAGAGCGTCTCCATGGTAAGGAGAAGGTCTACGGTTCGATTCCGTAAGGGGGCTCAGAGGGTCCGGCTGGACCCGCCACGGCGGTGTAGCTCAGATGGCAGAGCAAGCGGCTCATAATCGCTGTGTCGCCGGTTCAAGTCCGGCCACCGCTACTCTCGTCCTCCGGGCCCCGCCCGGTGGTCGGTGGGATGGGCGCCACAGGCGCCCACTTTGCATGTCCGCGTAGTCAGCGCGTAGGCTGATGCGCCGTAGTTGTTACCCGTGAGCGAGGAAGGCACTCCGCCGTGGCGAAGGCGACCGATGTCCGGCCGAAGATCACTTTGGCGTGTGTGGAGTGCAAGGAGCGCAACTACATCACGCGCAAGAACCGCCGTAACGACCCGGACCGCATCGAGCTGAAGAAGTTCTGCCCCCGGGACGGCAAGCACACCATCCACCGCGAGACCCGCTGACCCGCGGCCGGCACGGCCGGCCCGCAGACAGCTACCCGAACGCCGGTCCGCACGGACGGCGGCCTCCGAGCCGCCCGCCCGTACGGATCGGCGTTCGTGCTTTGCGTGTAGGTTCGCGGCATGTCCCTGGACCCGTCCTTCGTCGGCCGGACCTATCCGCCGACCGCCCCCTACCAGGTGGGCCGAGAAAAGATCCGCGAGTTCGCCGCCGCCATCGGCGCGACCGACCCGGCGCATCACGACCCGGCGGCCGCGCGGGCGCTCGGCCACCCCGACGTGGTGGCCCCGCCGACCTTCCCGGTGATCGTGACCATGGCCGCGAGCCGGCAGATCGTCGAGGACCCGGCGCTGGGCGTCGACTACAGCCGGGTGGTGCACGGCGACCAGCGCTTCGCGTACACCCGGCCGGTGGTGGCCGGGGACGAGCTGATCTGCGTGAACACCATCGAGGAGGTCACCACCCGGGGCGGGCACGGCTTCCTGACCACCCGCACCGACGTGAGCACCGTCGCCGGTGAGCCGGTGGTGGCCGTCTGGTCCAAGATCGTCGTACGCGGGGAGGCCTGAGAGATGGAACTGCCCACCCAGACGTTCCGGGTGACCCGCGCGGACCTGGTCCGCTACGCGGGCGCCTCGGGCGACTTCAATCCGATCCACTGGAGCGACCGGACGGCCACCAAGGTCGGCCTGCCGGGGGTGATCGCCCACGGCATGTTCACCATGGCGCTGGTCGGCCGGGCGGTCACCACCTGGGCCGGCGCGGCGGACGCGGTGGTCGACTTCAACGTCCGGTTCACCCGCCCGGTGGTCGTGCCGGACACCGACGAGGGCGCCGAGGTCGAGGTCTCCGCGGTGATCAAGGAGACCACCGACGACGGCCTGACCAGGCTCGACATCACCGCGACCTGCCTGGGGGAGAAGGTGCTGTCGCAGGCTCGGGCGACCGTCCGGACGCCTCGCTGAGGATCCGTTCGACGCGCGAGGGGTGGACCGGTTGGGAAAGTCGCACGACTACCCGTACACTGGTCCGCCGTGGGGCAAGTGACCCCTGCTCGGCACTGCGTGTCCGGGTGGGGTGAGTTGCCGCACAGGGGTGTAGCTCAATTGGCAGAGCAGCGGTCTCCAAAACCGCAGGCTGCAGGTTCAAGTCCTGTCACCCCTGCGCCTCAGGCCTGACCGTTCCCGTGGGTCGCGCCGCCGCAGGGCGGCGCCCGGCCCGTGGTGGTGGCATCGGCGGGGTTGGTTCCGAGGCATTCGGGGCCCTCCCGGTCGGTCCGCCGGCCGCGGCCCGTCGCGGGACGGTTGGTCCGGCCGGCGTGACCACACGCCGCGCACGCCGCCCGGCGTGCGACCCGATATCCCGCACGGAGGGCGAAGTGGCCGAGAGCAAGCGGCGCGGCGAGGACGCCGGCGACGAGCGTCTGGACGACGACGCGACCGTCGACGGCGTGGCCGACGACGGCGTGGCCGACGACGACGCCACCGACGCGGACGAGCCCGTCTCCCGGGGCGGCACCGCCACCCGCAAGCGGGCCCGCGCCGATTCCACCGAGGGCCGGAAGACCCGGAAGGACACCGAGCGGATCGGGCTGTTCGCCCGCATCGCGCGTTTCTTCCGCGAGGTCGTGGCCGAGCTGCGTAAGGTCATCTGGCCGACCCGCAAGGAGCTGCTGACCTACACGGCCGTTGTGGTCACGTTCGTCGCCGTGATGTTGGCGATCGTGGCCGGCCTGGACTACGGCTTCGCGAAGGCGGTGCTGTGGGTCTTCGGCAACCCGAGCTGACCTGCGGACAGCGATAGTGACGGAAGTGAGCGAGCGTGCCTGAGTACGACGAGACCGCCGAGACCCCGGACGAGCAGTCCACGGTGGCGACGGCGGCCAACGATGAGTCGGTCGAGGCCGCCAGCGAGCCGGAGTTCCCGACCACCGAGCCCGCCCCGGACGAGGACTTCGACCCGGTCGCCGAGCTGCGCCAGAAGCTGCGCTACGCGCCGGGCGACTGGTACGTGGTGCACTCGTACGCCGGCTACGAGAACAAGGTCAAGACCAACCTCGAGACCCGGATCACCTCCCTCGACATGGAGGACTTCATCTACCAGGTCGAGGTGCCGACCCGGGAAGAGGTCGAGGTCAAGAACGGCAAGCGGTCGCAGGTCCAGGCGAAGGTCTTCCCGGGCTACATCCTGGTCCGGATGGAGCTGACCGCGGAGTCCTACTCCTGCGTCCGGAACACCCCGGGGGTCACCGGCTTCGTCGGCGCGACCGACCGGGCCGACCGGCCGGCGCCGCTGAGCCTCGACGAGGTGCTCAAGTGGCTGGCCCCGGCGGTCGAGACCGAGCAGAAGAAGGCCAAGCCCGAGGTCAAGGTCCTCGACTTCGAGGTCGGCGACTCGGTCACCGTCACCGACGGTGCCTTCGCCTCGCTGCCGGCGACGATCAGCGAGATCAACGCCGACCAGCAGAAGCTCAAGGTCCTGGTGTCGATCTTCGGCCGGGAGACCCCGGTCGAGCTCAACTTCAACCAGGTCGCCAAGATCTGACGTACGTCCGCACCGGCGGTGGGCCTCCCGGCCGGCCGCCGGTGCGTCGTTTTCGCCGTCCGCCGGACCTCGGCGGGGAGTGTGGCGCGAGGCTGCGCTACCCTAGAACGTCGGCTGTCCGCACCGCGCTGACCGTGCGCGCCCGCGGGCCGGCGAAAATCCCAGTTCCAAGCCCCAGGAAGAGACATGCCTCCGAAGAAGAAGCTCGTCAAGACGTTCACGCTTCAGCTGCCGGCGGGCCAGGCCACTCCGGCGCCGCCGGTCGGCCCGGCGCTCGGCCAGCACGGCGTGAACATCATGGAGTTCTGCAAGTCCTACAACGCGCAGACCGAGTCCCAGCGGGGCGACATCGTCCCCGCCGAGATCAGCGTCTACGAGGACCGCACCTTCACCTTCGTGCTGAAGACCCCGCCCGCCGCCCGGCTGCTGATCAAGGCCGCCGGCGTGCAGAAGGGCTCGGGCGTCCCGCACACGGAGAAGGTCGGCTCGGTGACCCGCGCCCAGCTCCGGGAGATCGCCGAGAAGAAGATGGCGGACCTCAACGCCAACGACATCGAGCAGGCCGAGAAGATCATCGCCGGCACCGCCCGGTCGATGGGCCTGACCGTCGCCGACTGACCTCGGCTCACCGCTCCACCCGATCAGTTCGTGGGAGGGCCGCGAGTCGCGGGCCCGCCATCAACCACAGGAGTTACGAGAAATGCAGCGCAGCAAGAGCTACCGCAAGGCCGCCGAGGTCATCGACCGGTCGAAGCTCTACACCCCCGCCGAGGCCGTCAAGCTGGCCAAGGAGACCACCAACGTCAAGTTCGACGCCACGGTCGAGGTCGCCATGCGCCTCGGCGTCGACCCCCGCAAGGCGGACCAGATGGTCCGCGGCACGGTCAACCTGCCGCACGGCACCGGTAAGACCGCCCGCGTGATCGTCTTCGCCGCCGGCGCGAAGGCCGAGGAGGCCGCCGCCGCCGGTGCGGACGAGGTGGGCACCGACGAGCTGGTCGCCCGGATCCAGGGCGGTTGGCTGGACTTCGACGCGGCGATCGCCACCCCGGACCAGATGGCCAAGATCGGTCGGATCGCGCGGATCCTGGGCCCGCGCGGCCTGATGCCGAACCCGAAGACCGGCACCGTGACCATGGACGTCACCAAGGCCGTCGCGGACATCAAGGGCGGTAAGATCACCTTCCGGGTGGACAAGCACTCCAACCTCCACCTGATCATCGGCAAGGCCTCGTTCTCCGAGACCCAGCTGATCGACAACTACGCGGCGGTGCTGGACGAGGTCCTGCGCTCGAAGCCGTCCGCGGCCAAGGGCAAGTACCTGAAGAAGGTCACCCTCACCACCACCATGGGCCCGGGCGTCCCGGTCGACCCGAACGTGGTGAAGAACCTGACCGAGGCTTCGGCCGAGGCCTGAGCACGACTGCCCTGACGGGGCCCCGCCACCACCCGGTGGCGGGGCCCCGTCCGTCTGTCCGGTGTGGCAGGCTCGGCGCATGCGGCTGGAAGGCGTCTGGCTGCGGTACCACCGGCGCGGCCCGTGGGTGCTGCGGGAGACCGACGTGGCGATCGGCGCGGGCGAGGCGGCGGTGGTGCTCGGGCGCAACGGCGTGGGCAAGTCCACCCTGCTCCAGCTCGCCGCCGGCGTGCTCCGGCCGACCCGGGGCCGGGTGGTCGACCGGCCGGCGACCGTCGGCTGGGTGCCGGAGCGCTTCCCCGCCGACCAGCCCTTCACCGTGGGGGTCTACCTCACCGCGATGGCCCGGGTGTCCGGCCTCTCCGCCGCGGAGGCCGACCGGGCGGTGCGGCGCTGGGTCGACCGGCTCGGCCTGGCGCGCTTCCACGGGGTGCGGCTGCCCCAACTGTCCAAGGGCACCGCGCAGAAGGTCGGCCTGGCCCAGGCGCTGCTCCGCCCGCCCGGCCTGCTCGTCCTCGACGAGCCGTGGGAGGGGCTCGACGCCGCCGCCCGCGACCTGGTGCCCGAGCTGATCGGCGAGGTGCTGGCCGACGGCGGCACGGTGCTGGTCAGCGACCACCGCGGCGAGACGGTCCGGCTCCCCGGCGCCCGGCACTGGTCGGTCGCCGACGGCACGGTCGCCGAGGCGGCGCCGTCCGGGGCCGCGGCCACCGTCGTGGTTGAGCTGGCGGTCCCGGCCGCCGGGGTCACCGCCGCCGTCGCCCGGTTGCGCGCCGACGGCCACCACGTCCTCCGGATACGCGACCACGCCGTCCCGCCCCCCGCCACGCGATCCGGTTCCGCCCCCGAGGTGGCCCGGTGACCGCCCTCGTCCGGTTGCGGCTGGCCGGCTTCCTGCGTACCGGGCGGGCGCTGGCCCCGGTGCTGGCCGGCCTGCTGGCCCTCGGCGTCCTCTACGGCGGTGGCCGGGCCCAGCCCGCGGAGGCCTACGGCGTCTCGGCGGTGGTGCTCTTCCCGGTGCTCGCCTGGCAGACCAAGATCCTGCTCGACGTCGAGCCCGACGTGCAGCGCCGGCTGGCCCGGGTGGTGATCGGCCCGGCGCGGGAGCGGGCCGCCGGCCTGCTCGCGGCGGCCGCGGCCGGCCTCGGCACGGTGGCCGTCGCGCTGGTCTTCCCCTGGCTGGTCGGCGGGGTGACCGGCCCGACCGGACCGGGGGACCGGCCGCTGGCCGAGGGGCTGGCGCTCGGCCTCTGGGCCCACCTGCTCGCCCTGCCAGCGGCGGTGGCGCTGGGCGCCCTGGCCAGCCGGGCGATCACCCGCAGCGCCGGCTACGGCGTCGCCGTGCTCACCCTCGGCGCGGTGACCGCGCTGGTCCTCGGCCTGTCCGGCTCGGTGGCGCCCTGGCTGGTCCCGCCGGTGCTGCCCACCGCCCGGGCGCTGGCGGGCCCGCTGGCGGCGTCCACCGGCCTGCTGCTGACCGCCTGGGCGCTGGCCTGGGCGGCCGTGGCGCTGACCGGCTACGCCTGGGGCCGCCGGAGCCGCGCCTGAGTGACGGGGAGCACTCCGGGGGCGATTTGGAGGTTACGGGACACGTCGCGTAACCTGGTCGCGTAGTTCCACCCAAAGACCGCTGGTCACCGTGCCCTGGCACGGTCGAAGGTCCCGCGATGACGGGCGACCCGCGTAGGGCGGCAAGCGAAAATCGGTGCTGTGCGTGGTCCGCCGACCGCGATCATGATGCCGGCCCTCGCCCCGTGCGCCCTGCGCCGGGGCTTTTCTCGTTGTCGTGATGCCTCCGCCGCCGTCGCGAGCCTTCGCTCGTCGCCGGCGTACCAGCTCCGAGCAACGAGAGAGGAGGGACATGGCGGACAAGCCGATCCGGGCCGACAAGGCCACGGCCGTCGCTGAGCTGACCGAGAGCTTCCGCAACGCGGGGGCGACCGTGCTGACCGAGTACCGCGGGCTCACGGTTTCGCAGCTCACCCAGCTGCGGCGCTCGCTCGGCAAGGAGACCAGCTACACGATCGCGAAGAACACGCTGGCCAAGCGTGCGGCGACCGATGCGGGCATCTCCGGCCTCGACGAGCTGTTCACCGGTCCTACCGCGCTGACTTTCGTTTCGGGCGACGTCGTCGAGGCGGCGAAGGGGCTTCGCGCCTTTGCGAAGGCCAACCCGAAGCTCGTCATCAAGGGCGGTGTCTTCGAGGGCAAGGCCATTTCCGCGGCCGAGGTCACGAAGCTCGCCGACCTGGAGTCCCGCGAGGTGCTGCTGGCCAAGCTGGCCGGCGCGATGAAGGGCAACCTGAGCAAGGCCGCGGCCCTGTTCCAGGCTCCGCTCTCCAAGGCTGCCCGCGCGGCGGCCGCCCTGGCGGACAAGCGCGAGAAGGAGGGCGCCGAGGCGGCCTGAGGTCACCCGGCGCACCCACGTTCTTAGTTTTCACTTTCAGAAAGGACGCCAGACATGGCGAAGCTCAGCACCGACGAGCTGCTCGACGCGTTCAAGGAGATGACGCTGATCGAGCTCTCCGAGTTCGTGAAGCAGTTCGAGACCACCTTCGAGGTCACCGCCGCGGCTCCGGTCGCGATGGCCGCCGCCGCCCCGGGTGCCGCCCCGGCCGAGGCTGAGCCGGAGAAGGACGAGTTCGACGTCATCCTCGACGCCGACGGTGGCAAGAAGATCCAGGTCATCAAGGTCGTGCGCGAGCTGACCGGCCTGGGCCTCAAGGAGGCCAAGGACCTGGTCGAGGCTGCTCCGAAGGCCGTCCTGGAGAAGGCCAACAAGGAGACCGCCGAGAAGGCCAAGGCCAAGCTCGAGGGCGAGGGCGCCAAGGTCACCCTCAAGTGACCTTGAGTTCGACCTGACGCGCGTCCGGCTCACGTGAGCCGGGGCACACCGCGTCGCGGCGGGCGGTGATCCGGGGAACCGGATCGCCGCCCGCCGTGTTGGTGCTACCCGGGGCAGCGGCGTGAGCAGGGTTTACAGGTTCCTCGCACCGGCTTCACAGCGGTGTCTGTCGGTAGCCCGTCGGTGGGAAAGACACCCCGAGCGGTAACCGGCCCTTGACGCGACACCCGGCTGACAGGCACGCTGGCACCAGCAAGACCTTCCGCGCTTGCAACGGCCGCCTCTCGGGTAAGGCAACGGCAGCACCACCGCCGCTCCGCCCGAGCGGACCGGCAGGAACATCGCGTTCCGAGCGGCCCGGTTGACCCGGTTTTCCGAGGTCCCGAGGCAAGTTCCGCGATGACCTGCGGGGTGGGCTGGACAGCGGTTAGCCTCTCGGCTACGCTGCTAGTTTGCGCTGCCTTCCGACTTGACCCCTGCTCGGAAATGTCCGTTTACGGATAATTCTGGTGGGGTCATTGGAGTGCACGCGTACCAGCCGTTCTGCAGCACCGGTCCTCGGAAGGACGCATCTTGGCAGCTTCCCGCCCTGCGAAGACCAGTCGTACGTCGAGCGCTTTCGCGCCCCGCCGAGTTTCTTTCGGTCGGATTACCGAACACCTCGAGGTCCCCAACCTCCTCGCCATCCAGAACGAGTCCTTCGACTGGCTCGTCGGCAACGAGGCTTGGCAGGGCCGGTCGTCGGACGACCCGCACGCACGCTCGGGTCTCGCGGAGATCCTCGACGAGATCAGTCCCATTGAGGACTTCTCCGGCACCATGTCGCTCTCCTTCTCGGCTCCGCGCTTCGACGAGGTCAAGGCCTCGATCGAGGAGTGCAAGGAGAAGGACCTGACCTACTGCGCGCCGCTGTTCGTGACCGCGGAGTTCACCAACAACACCACCGGCGAGATCAAGAGCCAGACGGTGTTCATGGGTGACTTCCCGATGATGACGCCGAAGGGCACCTTCATCATCAACGGCACCGAGCGCGTCGTGGTCAGCCAGCTCGTCCGCTCGCCGGGCGTCTACTTCGACAAGCAGCCGGACAAGACCTCCGACCGCGACCTCTCCAGCGTCAAGGTGATCCCGAGCCGGGGTGCCTGGCTGGAGTTCGACATCGACAAGCGCGACACGGTCGGCGTACGCATCGACCGCAAGCGCCGGCAGGCCGTCACCGTCCTGCTCAAGGCCATCGGGTGGTCCGCGGAGCAGATCCGCGAGAAGTTCGGCTGGTCCGAGCTGATGATGACCACGCTCGAGAAGGACCACATCGCCGGGCAGGACGAGGCGCTGCTCGACATCTACCGGAAGCTCCGCCCTGGCGAGCCGCCGACCCGTGAGAACGCCCAGACCCTGCTCGACAACCTCTTCTTCAACCCGAAGCGGTACGACGTCGCCAAGGTCGGTCGTTACAAGTTCAACAAGAAGCTCGAGCTGGACGTGCCGATCACCACCGGCACGCTGACCGAGGACGACATCGTCGCCACCGTGGAATACCTCTGCCGGCTGCACGCCGGTGAGGAGGGCTACGAGGCCGACGACATCGACCACTTCGGCAACCGGCGCCTGCGCACCGTGGGCGAGCTGATCCAGAACCAGGTCCGGGTGGGTCTCTCCCGCATGGAGCGGGTCGTCCGCGAGCGGATGACCACCCAGGACGTCGAGGCGATCACGCCGCAGACCCTGATCAACATCCGCCCGGTGGTGGCGGCGATCAAGGAGTTCTTCGGCACGTCGCAGCTGTCCCAGTTCATGGACCAGACCAACCCGCTGGCGGGCCTGACCCACCGGCGCCGGCTGAGCGCGCTCGGCCCGGGTGGTCTGTCCCGGGAGCGGGCCGGCTTCGAGGTCCGTGACGTGCACCCGTCCCACTACGGCCGGATGTGCCCGATCGAGACGCCGGAAGGCCCGAACATCGGTCTGATCGGCGCGCTCTCCACCTTCGCCCGGGTCAACCCGTTCGGCTTCATCGAGACGCCGTACCGGAAGGTCATCGACGGTCGGGTCACCGACCAGATCGACTACCTGACCGCGGACGAGGAGGACCGGTTCGTCAAGGCGCAGGCCAACGCCCCGCTGAAGTCGGACGGGTCGTTCGCCGAGGACCGCGTCCTGGTCCGCCGTAAGGGCGGCGAGACCGAGGACGTGGCGCCGTCGGCCGTCGACTACATGGACGTGTCGCCGCGGCAGATGACCTCGGTCGCGACCGCGATGATCCCGTTCCTCGAGCACGACGACGCCAACCGCGCGCTCATGGGCGCGAACATGCAGCGTCAGGCGGTGCCGCTGGTCAAGGCCGAGGCCCCGCTGGTCGGCACGGGCATGGAGTACCGGGCGGCCGTGGACGCCGGTGACGTGGTCGTCGCCGAGGTCGGCGGTGTGGTCGAGGACCTCTGCGCGGACTACATCACCGTCCACCAGGACGACGGCCACCGTCGGACCTACCTGCTGCACAAGTTCCGCCGCTCCAACGCCGGCTCCTGCGTCAACCAGAAGCCGGTCGTCTTCGAGGGCGACCGCGTCGAGGCCGGCCAGGTCATCGCCGACGGTCCGTGCACCGACGAGGGCGAGATGGCGCTCGGGCGCAACCTGCTCGTGGCGTTCATGACCTGGGAGGGCCACAACTACGAGGACGCGATCATCCTGTCGCAGCGCCTCGTGCAGCAGGACGTGCTCACCTCGATCCACATCGAGGAGCACGAGGTCGACGCCCGGGACACCAAGCTCGGCCCGGAGGAGATCACCCGCGACATCCCGAACGTCAGCGAGGAGATGCTCGCTGACCTCGACGAGCGCGGCATCATCCGGATCGGCGCCGAGGTCGTCCCCGGCGACATCCTGGTCGGCAAGGTCACCCCGAAGGGCGAGACCGAGCTGACCCCCGAGGAGCGGCTGCTCCGCGCGATCTTCGGCGAGAAGGCGCGCGAGGTCCGGGACACCTCGCTGAAGGTGCCGCACGGCGAGACCGGCACGGTCATCGGTGTGCGTACCTTCTCCCGCGAGGACGGCGACGAGCTGCCCCCGGGCGTGAACGAGCTGGTCCGGGTCTACGTGGCCCAGAAGCGCAAGATCCAGGACGGTGACAAGCTCGCGGGCCGCCACGGCAACAAGGGCGTCATCTCCAAGATCCTGCCGATCGAGGACATGCCGTTCCTGGAGGACGGCACCCCGGTCGACATCGTGCTGAACCCGCTCGGTGTGCCGTCCCGGATGAACATCGGTCAGGTCCTGGAGACCCACCTCGGGTGGGTGGCCAAGACCGGCTGGAGCGTGGACGGCGACGACGCCGACTGGAAGCGCCAGCTCCGCTCGATCGAGGCGCACGAGTCCGAGCCCGACACCAACGTGGCCACTCCGGTCTTCGACGGTGCCCGGGAGGAGGAGATCTCCGGTCTGCTCGCGTCGACCCTGCCCAACCGGGACGGCAAGCAGCTGATCGGCTCCTCCGGCAAGGCGCAGCTGTTCGACGGTCGCTCCGGCGAGCCGCTGCCGGACCCGATCGCGGTCGGCTACGTCTACATCCTCAAGCTCAACCACCTGGTCGACGACAAGATCCACGCCCGGTCGACCGGCCCGTACTCGATGATCACGCAGCAGCCGCTGGGTGGTAAGGCGCAGTTCGGTGGCCAGCGCTTCGGTGAGATGGAGTGCTGGGCCATGCAGGCGTACGGCGCCGCCTACGCCCTGCAGGAGCTGCTGACCATCAAGTCCGACGACGTCCTCGGCCGGGTGAAGGTCTACGAGGCGATCGTCAAGGGCGAGAACATCCCGGAGCCGGGCATCCCGGAGTCGTTCAAGGTGCTGCTCAAGGAGCTGCAGTCGCTGTGCCTCAACGTCGAGGTGCTCTCCAGCGACGGCGTGGCCCTCGAGATGCGCGAGACCGACGACGAGGTGTTCCGGGCCGCGGAGGAGCTGGGCATCGACCTGTCCCGGCGCGAGCCGAGCTCGGTCGAAGAGGTCTGAGGCGAGCGGTCGGGAGCCGGTCCGCCGGCTCCCGACCCCGCCCGTTAGCTAGGCAGTACAGACGACGACATAGGGGACATAGTGCTCGACGTCAACTTCTTCGACGAGCTGCGCATTGGCCTCGCCACCGCCGACGACATCCGTCAGTGGTCCCACGGCGAGGTCAAGAAGCCCGAGACCATCAACTACCGCACCCTGAAGCCGGAAAAGGACGGGCTCTTCTGCGAGAAGATCTTCGGTCCGCAGCGGGACTGGGAGTGCTACTGCGGTAAGTACAAGCGGGTCCGCTTCAAGGGCATCATCTGCGAGCGCTGCGGCGTCGAGGTGACCCGCTCCAAGGTTCGCCGCGAGCGGATGGGTCACATCGAGCTGGCCGCTCCGGTGACCCACATCTGGTACTTCAAGGGCGTGCCGAGCCGGCTGGGCTACCTGCTGGACCTCGCTCCGAAGGACCTCGAGAAGATCATCTACTTCGCCTCGTACGTCGTGACGAGCGTGGACGCCGAAGCGCGTCACCGTGACCTCTCGACCATCGAGAACGAGATCCTGGCCGAGAAGCGGCAGGCCGAGAACAGCCGCGACTCGGAGATCGAGAAGCGGGCCGCCAAGCTCGAGGCCGACCTGGCCGAGCTGGAGGCCGAGGGCGCGAAGGCGGACGTCCGGCGCAAGGTCAAGGAGGGCGGAGAGCGCGAGATGCGCCAGATCCGCGACCGGGCCCAGCGCGAGATCGACCGCCTCGACGAGGTCCTCGACACCTTCCGCAAGCTCGAGCCGAAGCAGCTGGTCACCGACGAGCTGCTCTACCGCGAGCTGCGCGACCGCTTCGGCGAGTACTTCACCGGCAGCATGGGCGCCGAGGCCATCAAGGCGCTGGTCCAGAACATGGACCTGGAGGCCGAGGCCGAGAACCTGCGCGAGACCATCCGCTCCGGCAAGGGCCAGCGGAAGATCCGGGCGCTCAAGCGGCTCAAGGTCGTGGCGGCGTTCCAGAACACCCGCAACTCGCCGCTCGGCATGGTGCTGGACTGCGTCCCGGTCATCCCGCCGGACCTGCGTCCGATGGTGCAGCTGGACGGTGGCCGCTTCGCGACCTCCGACCTGAACGACCTGTACCGCCGCGTGATCAACCGGAACAACCGCCTCAAGCGGCTGATCGACCTCGGCGCGCCCGAGATCATCGTCAACAACGAGAAGCGGATGCTCCAGGAGGCCGTCGACGCGCTGTTCGACAACGGCCGTCGCGGCCGGCCGGTCACCGGCCCCGGCAATCGTCCGCTGAAGTCGCTCTCCGACATGCTCAAGGGCAAGCAGGGCCGGTTCCGCCAGAACCTGCTCGGCAAGCGCGTCGACTACTCCGGCCGTTCGGTCATCGTGGTCGGCCCGAAGCTCAAGCTGCACCAGTGCGGCCTGCCCAAGCAGATGGCGCTGGAGCTGTTCAAGCCGTTCGTGATGAAGCGGCTGGTGGACCTCAACCACGCGCAGAACATCAAGTCCGCCAAGCGGATGGTCGAGCGGCAGCGGCCGGTCGTGTGGGACGTGCTGGAAGAGGTCATCGGCGAGCACCCGGTCCTGCTGAACCGGGCGCCGACCCTGCACCGGCTGGGCATCCAGGCCTTCGAGCCGCAGCTGGTCGAGGGCAAGGCCATCCAGATCCACCCGCTGGTCTGCACGGCGTTCAACGCGGACTTCGACGGTGACCAGATGGCGGTCCACGTGCCGCTGTCCGCCGAGGCCCAGGCCGAGGCGCGGATCCTGATGCTGTCGTCGAACAACATCCTCAAGCCGGCCGACGGCAAGCCGGTCACCATGCCGACCCAGGACATGGTCATCGGCCTCTACCACCTCACCCACCTCACCCCGGGTGGGCAGGGCGAGGGCCGGGCGTTCAGCTCGGACGCCGAGGCGCGGATGGCGTTCGACAACCGTGAGCTGCACCTGCAGACCCCGGTCAAGATCCGCCTGCGGGGCATCGTCGGGGTCGACAACGGCGCCGGCGCGGAGCCGTGGGTCGCGCCCGAGGGCTGGGTCGAGGGTGAGCCGGTGACGGTGGAGACCACCCTGGGCCGGGTCCTGTTCAACGAGACGCTGCCGCAGGGCTACCGGTTCGTGAACTACGAGATCCGCAAGGGCCAGCTCTCCGCGATCGTCAACGACCTCGCCGAGCGCTTCCCGAAGGTGGCCCTGGCGGCCACCCTGGACGGGCTCAAGGAGGCCGGCTTCCACTGGGCCACCTGGTCCGGCGTCACCATCGGCATGGAGGACGTCATCGCTCCCCCGCGCAAGCGGGAGATCCTGGACCGGTACGAGAAGGAAGCCGACCGGATCGACAAGCAGTACCAGCGTGGTCTGATGACCGCCGAGGAGCGTCGCGGCGAGCTCATCGAGATCTGGACCAAGGCGACCAACGAGGTCGCCAAGGAGATGGACACCGCACTGCCGCAGGAGAACCCGCTGTGGAAGATGATCAACTCGGGTGCCCGCGGTAACCTGCTCCAGCTCCGGCAGATCGCGGCGATCCGTGGTCTGGTGGCCAACCCGAAGGGTGAGATCATCCCGCGGCCGATCAAGGCCTCGTACCGGGAGGGTCTGTCCGTGCTGGAGTACTTCATCTCCACGCACGGCGCCCGGAAGGGTCTCGCGGACACCGCCCTGCGTACCGCCGACTCGGGTTACCTGACCCGGCGTCTGGTGGACGTCTCGCAGGACGTCATCATCCGCGAGGAGGACTGCGGCACCGACCGCGCCATCCCGATGCAGATCGGCGAGCGGCTCGACGGCAAGCTGGTCGTGCACGAGCACGCCGAGACCAGCGTGCACGCCCGCACCCTGGCCGACGACATCAAGGGGCCGGACGGCACCGTGGTGGCCCACCGGGGGCAGGACATCAACTCGATCCTGGTCGACGCGATCGTCGCGGCCGGGGTGGAGACGGTGCGGGTGCGCAGCGTGCTCACCTGCGAGTCGAAGCTGGGCGTCTGCGGTGCGTGCTACGGCCGCTCGCTGCCGACCGGCAAGACCGTGGACGTCGGCGAGGCGGTCGGCATCATCGCCGCCCAGTCGATCGGTGAGCCGGGTACGCAGCTGACGATGCGTACCTTCCACACCGGTGGTGTCGCGGGTGAGGACATCACCCAGGGTCTGCCCCGTGTCCAGGAGATCTTCGAGGCCCGGGTCCCGAAGGGTAAGGCGCCGATTGCCGACACCCCGGGTCGGATCCGGATCGAGGACGGCGAGCGGTCCCGCAAGATCGTCGTCATCCCGGACGACGGCAGCGACGAGATCGTCTACGACAAGATCTCGAAGCGGGTCCGGCTCCGGGCGCACGACGGCGACCACGTCGAGGTCGGCGAGAAGCTCACCGAGGGCACCATCGACCCGCACGAGCTGCTGCGCATCCTCGGCCCGCGCGCGGTCCAGGTCCACCTGACCCAGGAGGTCCAGGAGGTCTACCGCTCGCAGGGTGTGCTCATCCACGACAAGCACATCGAGATCATCATCCGCCAGATGCTCAAGCGGGTGACGGTCATCGACTCCGGCTCGACCGAGTTCCTGCCGGGCGTGCTGGTCGACCGGGCGCTGTTCGAGTCGGAGAACCGCCGGCTCGTCGGCGAGGGTGGCGAGCCCGCCGCCGGTCGCCCCGTGCTGATGGGTATCACCAAGGCCTCGCTGGCCACCGACTCCTGGCTGTCGGCGGCCTCCTTCCAGGAGACCACCCGGGTGCTGACGGACGCGGCGATCCACGCCCGCAGCGACTCGCTGATCGGTCTCAAGGAGAACGTGATCATCGGTAAGCTCATCCCGGCCGGTACGGGCATCAGCAAGTACCGCAACGTCCGGGTCGAGCCGACCGAGGAGGCGAAGGCCAAGGTCTACTCGATGACCGGCTACCCGGAGACCGACTACGGCTTCGGGCCGGCCAGCGGCCAGGCGGTGCCGCTGGACGACTTCGACTTCGGGTCGTACCGCTAAGCAGTAGGAACGACGAGGCCCCCGGCGGATGCCGGGGGCCTCGTCGCGTCCGGGGACGCGTCGACCGGTGGTCCATCGGGGCATGATGGTGGGCATGACGACCGTGCCCGGGCAGGTGCCCGTCGCCCAGCAGGGGCAGCGCCATCCGCTCGACCCCGAGCCGGTCCGCTCGACCAAGGCCCGCGCGGTCTTCGCCCTCGGGCTGATCGGTGCGCTCACCGGCTTCTTCGTCGGCGGGGTGGTGCCCGCGACCATCGCGCTCACCCTCGCCCGGCAGGCCCGCCGCGAGGCGTACGTCTCGGGTGGTTTCCTCACCGGCGCGGGCTGGCTGCGCCGGGGCGAGCAGCTGGCCTGGACGGGTCTGCTGCTCGCGGCCGTCGCGATCGTGGCGGCCGTGGTGATCGGCGTGGTCCGGCTCGCCGGCGCGCCGTTCGGGCACGACTTCGCCCCGAACATCGACTGACCGGGCGGGGGAGCGCGACCGCGCCCGACCCCGCCGGCGGGACCCGCGACGGTAGCCTGGCCGGTGTCCGCCGCGCGGCGGACGAGCCACGGCGACAGGAGGACCCCGTGACGGAACCGGCCCCGCCGCCGGGAGGCGACCCGACCCGCCCCGGCACCGGGCCGGGTGACGGCTCCGCGGGTCCGTGGGCCGGGTCCGCCGAGGGGCCGGGCGCGCCGCCGGAGGCCGCCCGGGGGTACGCCTCGCCGCAGTCCGCGCCGCCCGGGTCCTGGCCGCCCGCCGGACCGTACCCGCCCGCTCCGGCGGCGCCGCCCGGCGTCGCTCCGCACCACGTCGGGCAACCCGCCCCGGCCGGCCCCGGCGCGCACCACAGCGCGTCCGCCCCGGCCGGTTGGCCGGTGTCCGGGGCGTACCCGGGGCAGCAGCCGGCGCACGGCGGTGGGTGGGCGGCGCCGGGGAGCGCGCCGGCCGGCGGTGGCTGGGGTGCTCCCGCCGTGCCGCCGCCCCCGCGCGAGGCGCCGCGCCCGCCGAAGCGCGTCGACGCCGTCCCGGGCACCCCGTTCGGGGTGGTCCACCTGGACGTGCCGCCGGTGACCTCGGGGCTCGCCATCGGGTCGCTGGTCACCGGGATCGCCTCGATCCTGGTCTCGCTGCTGGTGCTCTGCTTCGGCGTCGCCGGGCCGGACTACGGCGGGGCCTGGGCGGCCGGCGCGTTCACCGTGCTCGGGGCGATCGCCGGCACCGCGGCCGTCGTGGCGGGGCTGCTGGCCCGGCGGCAGATCCGGCGGCCGGCGCCGCCGCCGGCGGTCCGGTTCACCGGGCGCGGCCTGGCCATGGCGGGGCTCAGCTGCGGGGGAGTGGGGCTGCTGGTCAGTCTGGGTGGGCTCGCGCTGGCCCTGGTGGTGCAGATCACGTGAACCGGCCGCCCGGACGGGCGACGCGCTGACCAGTTACGACCGGTATGCCCGGATGTCCGGGGTCCGGGTGGAACCGGGCCCGCCGGTCCGAGCGCCGGGGAAGCCGGTACACTTGTCACCGTAGGTGCCCATGACGGGCGGGCGGGCACGACGCGATCGGCCGGCGGACTGCGACGTGGTCCTCCCGGACCGCTCCGTTTTGACCCGCGCGGCTGTGGTAGGTACTCTTTCCCCTTGTGCCCGGGCTAGCCCGGGCAATGCGTGCGTGCGCCGGAACCGGTCAACCGGTGATCGCGCGGCCGCACGACAGAGCCCCAAGACCTGGCGCCGGGAGTTTCCTGCGCCGGTGACAAAACCCGGTAACGACGCGCAAGCGACCGCACCGGGGACCGTGACTCGGGCGACACGCCCGACCGCGGGTGCTGGGACCCCCGTCAGGTGGCCCTGGTTGAAATGTAGGAGAGCCGTCCATCAGGCCGGCTAGAGCAGACGGCGCGGTCGCCTCGCAGCGGCCGAAGGGAGCGGAGAAACCCGGTGCCCACCATTCAGCAGCTGGTCCGAAAGGGCCGTCAGGCCAAGACGACCAAGACCAAGACCCCGGCGCTCAAGGGGTCTCCCCAGCGGCGCGGCGTGTGCACCCGCGTGTACACCACCACCCCCAAGAAGCCGAACTCGGCGCTGCGCAAGGTCGCTCGTGTCAAGCTCAGCAGCCAGATCGAGGTGACCGCCTACATCCCGGGCGTCGGCCACAACCTGCAGGAGCACTCGATCGTGCTCGTCCGCGGCGGCCGTGTGAAGGACCTCCCCGGCGTGCGGTACAAGATCGTTCGCGGTTCGCTGGACACCCAGGGTGTCCGCAACCGCAAGCAGGCTCGCAGCCGTTACGGCGCGAAGAAGGAGAAGAGCTGACATGCCGCGTAAGGGACCCGCTCCGCGGAAGCCGCTGGTCGCTGACCCGGTGTACAACTCGCCGCTGGTCACCCAGCTGGTGAACAAGATCCTGATGCGCGGCAAGCGTCAGCTCGCCGAGCGCATCGTGTACGCCGCCCTGGAGGGGTGCCGCGAGAAGAGCGGCACCGACCCGGTCGTCACGCTCAAGCGCGCGATGGACAACGTCAAGCCCACCCTCGAGGTGCGCAGCCGCCGGGTCGGTGGCGCCACCTACCAGGTGCCGGTCGAGGTCCGTCCGGCCCGCGCGACCACCCTCGGTCTGCGCTGGCTGGTGACGTACTCCAAGGCCCGTCGCGAGAAGACCATGGTCGAGCGGCTGATGAACGAGCTGCTGGACGCGAGCAACGGCCTCGGTGCCGCCGTCAAGCGGCGCGAGGACACGCACAAGATGGCCGAGTCCAACAAGGCCTTCGCGCACTACCGCTGGTAACACCCTGGTTCCGGCGCCCTCGAGGCGCCGGAACCGCCACCAGTTGTGTCGAGACGACGATAAGTAGGGATTAGAAGTGGCCGCCGCAGACGCGCTCGCCAACGTACGCAACATCGGCATCATGGCGCACATCGATGCCGGTAAGACCACGACCACCGAGCGGATCCTGTTCTACACCGGTATCACGTACAAGATCGGTGAGGTCCACGAGGGCGCCGCCGTCATGGACTGGATGGAGCAGGAGCAGGAGCGTGGTATCACCATCACCTCTGCTGCTACCAAGTGTGAGTGGAAGGGCCACACGATCCAGATCATCGACACGCCCGGTCACGTCGACTTCACGGTCGAGGTCGAGCGGTCGCTGCGGGTGCTGGACGGTGCGGTCGCGGTCTACGACGGTGTCGCCGGCGTGGAGCCGCAGACGGAGAACGTCTGGCGGCAGGCGGACAAGTACCACGTCCCGCGGATGTGCTTCGTCAACAAGCTCGACCGGACCGGCGCCGACTTCTTCCGCTGTGTGCAGATGATGATCGACCGGCTCAACGCCACCCCGCTGGTGCTCCAGATCCCGATCGGGCTCGAGGGCGACCACATCGGTGTCGTCGACCTGATCGGCATGCGCGCCCTCACCTGGCGCGGGGAGACCCAGAAGGGTGAGGACTACGCGATCGAGGAGATCCCGGCCGACCTGGCCGACTCCGCGGCCGAGTGGCGCGAGAAGCTCATGGAGACCCTGGCCGACGTCGACGACTCGGTGATGGAGAAGTACCTGGAGGGCGAGGAGATCTCCGTCGAGGAGATCAAGGCCGCCATCCGGCGCGCCACCATCGCCAGCAAGGCCAACCCGGTGCTCTGCGGCTCGGCGTTCAAGAACAAGGGCGTGCAGCCCATGCTCGACGCCGTGGTCGACTTCCTGCCGTCGCCGCTGGACGTCCCGGCCATCGAGGGCACCGCCACCGACGGCGAGACCCCGATGCAGCGGAAGCCGTCGACCTCGGAGCCGTTCGCCGGCCTGGCCTTCAAGATCCAGACCGACAAGCACCTCGGCAAGCTCACCTACGTCCGGGTCTACTCCGGCGTGGTCGAGACCGGCACCCAGGTGGTCAACTCCACCAAGGACCGCAAGGAGCGGGTCGGCAAGATCTACCAGATGCACGCCAACAAGCGGGAGGAGCGCGGCTCCGCCAAGGCTGGCGACATCATCGCGGTGCAGGGTCTCAAGCAGACCACCACCGGTGACACCCTGTGCGACCCGGCGAACCCGGTCATCCTGGAGTCGATGACCTTCCCGGAGCCGGTCATCGAGGTCGCGATCGAGCCGAAGACCAAGGCCGACCAGGAGAAGCTCAGCACCGCCATCCAGCGGCTGGCGGAGGAGGACCCGACCTTCCGCGTCAAGCTGGACGAGGAGACCGGTCAGACGGTCATCTCCGGCATGGGCGAGCTGCACCTGGACATCCTGGTCGACCGGATGCGCCGTGAGTTCAACGTCGAGGCGAACATCGGTAAGCCGCAGGTGGCGTACCGCGAGACGATCCGCCGCAAGGTGGAGAAGATCGAGTACACCCACAAGAAGCAGACCGGTGGTTCCGGCCAGTACGCCCGCGTGATCGTGAGCATCGAGCCGCTGCCGCTGGACAACGACTCGCCGACCTACGAGTTCGCGAACGCCGTCACCGGTGGCCGCATCCCCCGGGAGTTCATCCCGTCGGTGGACGCGGGTGCCCAGGACGCGATGCAGTACGGCATTCTCGCCGGCTTCCCGCTGGTGGGTGTCAAGCTGACGCTGCTGGACGGCCAGTACCACGAGGTCGACTCGTCGGAAATGGCATTCAAGATCGCCGGCTCGATGGTGATGAAGGAGGCGGCCCGCAAGGCCGACCCCGCACTGCTCGAGCCGATGATGGCCGTTGAGGTCACCACCCCTGAGGAGAACATGGGTGACGTCATCGGCGACCTCAACTCCCGGCGGGGCATCATCCAGGCGATGGAGGAGCGCAGCGGCGCCCGCATCGTCCGGGCCCTGGTGCCGTTGTCGGAGATGTTCGGCTACGTCGGCGACCTGCGGTCGAAGACCCAGGGCCGGGCTAGCTACAGCATGCAGTTCGACTCCTACGCCGAGGTTCCGCAGAGCGTGGCGAAGGAGATCATCGCCAAGGCGACGGGTGAGTGACGCTCACCTGAGCTGATCCGATGATCCGGGGCCGGTCGCGGGAGGGTTCTCCCGCCCGCGGCCACCTCGGTCGGATTGTGTGATTCCGGGCCTGTAGGCTTCATCGCCGCAGAACCCACAAAGGCTCTCCGGCCACCAGGTCGGAAAGGCTGTCGACAGAGTCCTAAGCGCCGACCCGGCGCACCGGGGCGAACGAACCAAGAAAGTCCACAGGAGGACACCAGTGGCGAAGGCGAAGTTCGAGCGGACTAAGCCGCACGTCAACATCGGCACCATTGGTCACATCGACCACGGTAAGACGACGCTGACGGCGGCCATCACCAAGGTCCTGCACGACCAGTTCCCGGACCTCAACCCGTACACGCCGTTCGACGAGATCGACAAGGCGCCGGAGGAGAAGGCCCGCGGCATCACGATCTCGATCGCGCACGTCGAGTACCAGACCGAGGCGCGTCACTACGCGCACGTCGACTGCCCCGGTCACGCCGACTACATCAAGAACATGATCACCGGTGCCGCCCAGATGGACGGCGCGATCCTGGTGGTGGCGGCGACCGACGGCCCGATGCCGCAGACCCGCGAGCACGTGCTGCTGGCCCGTCAGGTCGGTGTGCCGTACATCGTCGTGGCGCTCAACAAGAGCGACATGGTCGACGACGAGGAGCTCCTGGAGCTCGTCGAGCTCGAGGTCCGCGAGCTGCTCTCGTCGCAGGAGTACCCGGGTGACGACCTGCCGGTCGTCCGGGTCTCGGCGCTGAAGGCCCTCGAGGGTGACCCCGAGTGGACCGGCAAGCTCATGGACCTCATGAACGCTGTCGACACCGCGATCCCGCAGCCGGAGCGCGAGACCGAGAAGCCGTTCCTGATGCCGATCGAGGACGTGTTCACGATCACCGGTCGTGGCACCGTCGTCACCGGTCGCGCCGAGCGCGGCATCCTCAAGCCGAACGAGGAGGTGGAGATCGTCGGCATCCGCGAGAAGTCGATGAAGACCACCTGCACCGGCATCGAGATGTTCCGCAAGCTGCTCGACGAGGCCCGGGCCGGCGAGAACGTCGGTCTGCTCCTCCGCGGCATCAAGCGCGAGGACGTCGAGCGCGGCATGGTCGTCATCAAGCCGGGCACCACGACCCCGCACACGGAGTTCGAGGCGACGGTCTACATCCTCTCCAAGGAGGAGGGCGGCCGGCACACCCCGTTCTTCCAGAACTACCGTCCGCAGTTCTACTTCCGGACCACGGACGTCACCGGCGTCGTCACGCTGCCCGAGGGCACCGAGATGGTCATGCCGGGCGACAACACCACGATGTCCGTGAAGCTGATCCAGCCCATCGCGATGGAGGAAAACCTCAAGTTCGCGATCCGGGAGGGTGGCCGCACGGTCGGCGCTGGTCGCGTCACCAAGATCGTCAAGTGAGCTGGGTAACCCCGATTAGCGTCGCCGCCGGTCGTGCGGCATACTAGTCAGGTTGCGTAACGACGGTCAGTCGCCTGCGTCCGGTTAACGCTGGACCTCCGGGTGTCAGACAGTCTCGCGTGGGGTGGTTGATCGCCACTGGCGGTCAACCACCCTCGCGCGGCGTCCAGGTCGCGGTCACCGCGATCGGCGCCATGACCCACCGCGTGGTCGGAAATCGCTCCGGAGTCCCGGGGCGGAGCCTGGCCCACGGGCGCGACACGCCCGACCGCGGGGGTCGGCGAAGTGGGCCTGTGCCAGCCGGTACAGGCGCCCGCAACACAGCGGCATCGAGAGAAGGAACAGAAGCCACCATGGCGGGACAGAAGATCCGCATCCGGCTCAAGGCCTATGACCACGAGGTCGTCGACTCCTCGGCTCGGAAGATCGTCGAGACGGTGACGCGTACCGGGGCGCAGGTCGCTGGCCCGGTGCCGCTGCCCACGGAGATCAACCGTTTCTGCGTTATCCGCTCGCCGCACAAGTACAAGGACTCGCGCGAGCACTTCGAGATGCGCACGCACAAGCGTCTGATCGACATCATCGACCCGACCCCGAAGACGGTCGACTCGCTCATGCGCCTCGACCTGCCGGCTGGCGTCGACATCGAGATCAAGCTGTAGGGACCGGACAAATGGACAGGCAAGTCAAGGGGATCCTGGGCGCAAAGCTCGGCATGACCCAGGTCTGGGACAACAACCGCGTTGTTCCCGTGACCGTGGTTCAGGCCGGCCCGTGCGTCGTGAGCCAGGTTCGTAGCGCCGACAAGGACGGCTACTCCGCGGTCCAGCTGGCGTACGGGGCCATCGACCCGCGCAAGGTCAAGAAGCCGATCGCCGGGCACTACGCCAAGGCGGACGTCGCGCCGCGCCGGCACATCGTCGAGCTGCGCACCGCGGACGCCGCGGACTACTCGCCGGGCCAGGAGGTCACGGTCGAGGAGTTCCCGGCCGGCGTGACCATCGACGTCACCGGCAAGACCAAGGGCAAGGGCTACGCCGGCCCGATGAAGCGGCACGGCTTCCACGGCCTGCGCGCCAGCCACGGTGTCGAGCGCAAGCACCGCTCGCCCGGCTCGATCGGCGCCTGCGCGACCCCGGGTCGCGTCTTCAAGGGCACCCGGATGGCGGGTCGGATGGGTGGCGTGCGCTACACCGTCCAGAACCTGACCGTCCAGGCGGTCGACACTGAGAACAACCTCCTGCTCGTCCGTGGCGCCATCCCCGGCCCCAAGGGCGCGCTGGTCCTGGTCCGTACCGCGGCCAAGACCAAGGTGAAGAAGGGCGGTGCGGCCAAGTGACCACCGTTGACGTCCTCAACGTCGAAGGCAACAAGGCCGGCTCCGTCGAGCTGCCCGCCGACATCTTCGACGCCCAGGCCAACATCCCGCTGATGCACCAGGTCGTGGTGGCTCAGCTGGCGGCGGCCCGGCAGGGCACGCACAAGGTCAAGACTCGCGGCGAGGTCTCCGGTGGAGGCAAGAAGCCGTACAAGCAGAAGGGCACCGGTCGTGCCCGCCAGGGCTCGATCCGCGCGCCGCAGTTCGCCGGCGGTGGCGTGGTCCACGGCCCGGTGCCGCGCGACTACAGCCAGCGCACCCCGAAGAAGATGAAGGCCGCCGCCCTGCGTGGCGCCCTCTCCGACCGGGCCCGCGCCGGCCAGGTGCACGTCGTCGAGGCGTTCGTCTCGGGCGAGAAGCCGTCGACCAAGGCCGCGCTGGCCACGCTGGCGAAGCTGACCGAGGCCCGTCGGGTCCTGGTCGTGCTGAGCAGCACCGACGAGCTGAACTGGGTGTCGCTGCGCAACGAGCCGCGGGTGCACCTGATCGAAGCCGGCCAGCTCAACACGTACGACGTGCTGGTGGCCGACGACGTGGTCTTCACGAAGGAGGCCCTGGACGAGTTCCTGGGCGTTCCCGCCGAGACCACCGAGGAGGGTGGCAAGTGAGCACGATCGCCGATCCGCGCGACATCATCGTCGCTCCGGTCGTCTCGGAGAAGAGCTACAGCGAGCTGAACCGGAACTGGTACACCTTCCTGGTGCACCCGGACGCCAACAAGACCGAGATCAAGATCGCTATCCAGCAGATCTTCAACGTCCGCGTCCTGACGGTCAACACGCTCAACCGCGAGGGCAAGCGCAAGCGCACCAAGACCGGCTTCGGTCAGCGCAAGTCGACCAAGCGGGCGATCGTGAAGCTGGCTGACGGTGACCGTATCGAGGCCTTCGGCGGCCCGGTCAGCTGAGGGGTGTAGACAATGGCTATCCGTAAGTACAAGCCGACGACGCCGGGCCGGCGTGGCTCGAGCGTCGCCGACTTCGCCGAGATCACCCGGTCGACGCCCGAGAAGTCGCTGCTGGCTCCGCTGCCGAAGAAGGGCGGACGCAACGCCCACGGCCGGATCACCACGCGGCACCACGGTGGCGGCCACAAGCGGCAGTACCGTCTGATCGACTTCAAGCGGGTCGACAAGGACGGCGTGCCGGCGAAGGTCGCGCACATCGAGTACGACCCGAACCGCACCGCGCGCATCGCGCTGCTGCACTACGCCGACGGCGAGAAGCGCTACATCATCGCGCCGAAGGACCTGAAGCAGGGCGACCGGGTGGAGTCGGGGCCGAGCGCCGACATCAAGCCGGGCAACAACCTGCCGCTGCGCAACATCCCGGTCGGTACCACCATCCACAACGTGGAGCTGCGTCCGGGCGGCGGCGCCAAGCTGGCCCGCTCGGCCGGCGTCGGCATCCAGCTGCTCGGCCGTGAGGGCGCGTACGCGACCCTCCGCATGCCGTCCGGTGAGATCCGGCGGGTCGACGTGCGCTGCCGCGCCAGCATCGGCGAGATCGGCAACGCCGACCAGTCGAACATCAACTGGGGTAAGGCCGGCCGGATGCGGTGGAAGGGCAAGCGCCCGACCGTCCGTGGTGTCGCCATGAACCCGGTCGACCACCCGCACGGTGGTGGTGAGGGTAAGACCTCCGGTGGTCGCCACCCGGTCAACCCGCAGGGTAAGCCCGAGGGCCGCACCCGTCGTAAGGGCCAGCCGAGCGACCGGCTGATCGTCCGCCGCCGCTACGCCACGCGTAAGCGCGGCTGAGGGAGATAAGACATGCCTCGCAGCCTGAAGAAGGGCCCGTTCGTCGACGACCACCTGCTCAAGAAGGTGGAGACGCAGAACGAGAAGGGCTCGAAGAACGTCATCAAGACCTGGTCGCGGCGCTCGACGATCATCCCCGACATGCTGGGGCACACGATCGCCGTGCACGACGGGCGCAAGCACGTCCCGGTCTTCGTGACCGAGGCCATGGTCGGGCACAAGCTCGGCGAGTTCGCGCTGACCCGCACGTTCAAGGGTCACGAGAAGGACGACCGGAAGAGCCGCCGGCGCTGACGCCGCGGGCATACGGATAGAGGAACAAGGGGTTACAGCGATGCCAGGAAAGGGCGACGCTCCGGTGCTTCCGGGCGCGCGGGCGGTTGCGCGGCACGTGCGCATCTCGCCGATGAAGGCGCGCCGGGTGGTCAACCTCGTCCGCGGCCTGCCCGCGAAGGAGGCGCTCACGGTGCTGCAGTTCGCGCCGCAGGCTGCGAGCGAGCAGGTGTACAAGGTGCTCGCGAGCGCGATCGCCAACGCGGAGAACAACGAGCGGCTGGACCCCGACGCGCTGCTCGTCAGCGAGGCGTTCGTCGACGAGGGCCCGACGATGAAGCGGTTCCGGCCGCGGGCGCAGGGCCGGGCGTACCGGATCCGCAAGCGGACCTGCCACATCACCGTGGCGGTCGAGGCGGTTGCGCCGGCCGCGCCGAAGAAGTCGGCGAAGAAGGCCCAGGCGCAGACGAAGGCCGAGGCAACCAGCCAGGCCGGCGCGGCTGAGGGGCAGAGCACGACGGAAGGTGCCGAGTAATGGGTCAGAAGGTTCACCCCACTGGGTTCCGGCTCGGCATCTCGACCGACTGGAAGTCCCGCTGGTTCGCGGACAAGCTCTACAAGGACTACATCGGCGAGGACGTCAAGATCCGCCGGATGATGTCCAAGGGCCTCGAGCGCGCCGGGATCTCCAAGGTCGACATCGAGCGCACCCGGGACCGGGTCCGCGTCGACATCCACACCGCCCGGCCGGGCATCGTCATCGGCCGTAAGGGTGCGGAGGCCGACCGGATCCGCGGCGAGCTGGAGAAGCTCACCGGCAAGCAGGTCCAGCTGAACATCATCGAGGTGAAGAGCCCCGAGTCGGACGCGCAGCTGGTCGCCCAGGGCGTCGCCGAGCAGCTGTCCAGCCGGGTCAGCTTCCGTCGGGCCATGCGCAAGGCGATGCAGTCCGCGATGAAGAACCCGGTCTGCAAGGGCATCCGGGTGCAGGTCTCGGGCCGTCTCGGCGGCGCCGAGATGAGCCGGACCGAGTTCTACCGCGAGGGCCGGGTTCCGCTGCACACGCTGCGGGCCAACATCGAGTACGGCTTCTTCGAGGCCCGTACCACCTTCGGTCGGATCGGCGTGAAGGTCTGGATCTACAAGGGCGACGCCGTCCCGGGCCGCGAGGCCCCGGCCGAGGCCGCCCCGTCGCGCGGCCCGCGCCGCGACCGTGGCGACCGGCCGGAGCGGCCGCGCCGTGGCCGGTCGGGTTCGTCGGGTACGACCGCCGGTGGCACCGAGGCCGGCCGGGCTGCCGCGACCACCATCGCGCAGCAGGCGGAGACGCCGGCCGGTGAGCCGGTCGACGCCGGAGCCGTGGCCGCGGCCGCGACCCAGCCGGCAGAAACGCAGCAGGAGGGCTGACAGATGCTGATGCCGCGCAAGCCCCCGAAGGGCTTCCGCAAGCCGCACCACCCGGACCGCCACGGCGCGTCCAAGGGCGGTAACCGGGTGGTGTTCGGCGAGTTCGGGATCCAGGCTCTCGAGCCGGCGTACGTGACCAACCGTCAGATCGAGTCGGCGCGTATCGCGATGACCCGTCACATCAAGCGTGGCGGCAAGGTCTGGATCACGATCTTCCCGGACCAGGCCCTCACCAAGAAGCCGGCCGAAACCCGGATGGGTTCCGGTAAGGGTTCGCCCGAGTGGTGGGTCGCCAACGTCAAGCCGGGGCGGGTTCTCTTCGAGATGTCCTTCCCCAACGAGCAGATCGCGCGAGAGGCGATGCGTCGCGCGATCCACAAGCTCCCGATGAAGTGCCGCATTGTTACGCGCGAAGTGGGTGAATCCTGATGGCAGCGGGCGTCAAGGCCTCCGAGCTGCGTGAGCTCTCCGAGGAGGAGCTGGTCACGAAGCTGCGCGAGGCGAAGGCGGAGCTGTTCAACCTCCGCGTGCAGGCCGCAACCGGGCAGCTGGACAACAACCGGCGGCTGCAGGTCATCCGTCGGGAGATCGCCCGGATCTACACGATCATGCGTGAGCGTGAGCTGGGTCTCTCGGCCGCGCCGACTGAGGTGACTGCATCATGAGTGAGAACACCACCGCCGCCGCGCGGGCCCGTCGCAAGACCCGCGAGGGTCTCGTGGTCAGCGACAAGATGGAAAAGACCGTCGTGGTCGAGGTCGAGGACCGGGTCAAGCACGCGCTGTACGGCAAGATCATGCGCCGGACCAGCAAGCTGAAGGTCCACGACGAGCAGAACTCGGCCGGCATCGGCGACCGGGTCCTGATCATGGAGACCCGGCCGCTCTCCGCCACCAAGCGGTGGCGGCTCGTGGAGATCCTCGAGAAGGCCAAGTAGCGAAGGCTCGAGCTCGGCCGGGTTCGGTCGGGCGCAGGTTCCGCCAGGCTCCGGCCGCCCCCGGCGGCCGGAGAACCGGCAGACATAGGAGATAGACGTGATTCAGCAGGAGTCGCGACTGCGCGTCGCCGACAACACGGGTGCCCGGGAGATCCTGTGCATCCGGGTTCTCGGTGGCTCCGGTCGGCGCTACGCGAGCATCGGCGACGTCATCGTGGCCACGGTCAAGGACGCGATCCCCGGTGCCGGTGTGAAGAAGGGCGACGTCGTCAAGGCCGTCGTCGTTCGCACCGCCAAGGAGAAGCGGCGGCCGGACGGCTCGTACATCCGCTTCGACGAGAACGCCGCCGTCATCATCAAGGACGGTGGGGACCCGCGCGGTACCCGCATCTTCGGCCCGGTGGGCCGGGAGCTGCGGGACAAGCGGTTCATGAAGATCATCTCTCTCGCGCCGGAGGTGTTGTGACCGTGAAGGTCAAGAAGGGCGACACGGTCGTCGTCATCGCCGGCAAGGACAAGGGTGCCAAGGGCAAGGTCATCGCGGCCTACCCGCGGCAGGACAAGGTCCTGGTCGAGGGCGTGAACCGGGTCAAGAAGCACACTCGCATCAGCACCACCCAGCGTGGCGCCAAGACCGGTGGCATCGTCACCCAGGAGGCCCCGATCCACGTCTCGAACGTGCAGGTCCTGGACTCCGACGGCAAGCCGACCCGCGTCGGTTACCGGATCGACGACAACGGCCAGAAGGTCCGCATCGCGCGTAGCACCGGTAAGGACCTCTGATGACCACGGCTACCGAAACCAAGACCCTGCCGCGCCTCAAGGAGCGGTACCGCAACGAGGTCGTGGCGAAGCTGCAGGAGCAGTACAACTACGGCAACCCCATGCAGGTGCCCGGGCTGGTCAAGATCGTCGTCAACATGGGCGTCGGCGAGGCTGCTCGCGACGCCAAGCTGATCGACGGCGCCGTCCGCGACCTGGCCACGATCACCGGCCAGAAGCCGCTGGTGCGGCGGGCGACCAAGTCCATCGCGCAGTTCAAGCTCCGCGAGGGCATGCCGATCGGCGCGAAGGTCACCCTCCGGGGCGACCGGATGTGGGAGTTCCTGGACCGGCTGCTCTCGATCGCGCTGCCGCGTATCCGTGACTTCCGCGGCCTGGACGGGCGCAAGCTCGACGGCCACGGCAACTACACGTTCGGTCTGACCGAGCAGTCGGTGTTCCACGAGATCGACCAGGACAAGATCGATCGCCAGCGGGGCATGGACATCACGGTGGTCACGACCGCCACGACCGACGACGAGGGCCGGGCGCTGCTCAAGCTCCTGGGCTTCCCGTTCAAGGAGAACTGAGATGGCCAAGAAGGCGCTGATCCTCAAGGCGGCCGCGAAGCCGAAGTTCTCGGTTCGCGCGTACACCCGCTGCCAGCGGTGCGGGCGTCCGAAGGCGGTCTACCGCAAGTTCGGTCTCTGCCGGGTGTGCATCCGGGAGATGGCCCACCGCGGTGAGCTGCCCGGCGTGTCCAAGGCTTCCTGGTAATAGCCCGGCGCGCTTCGCGCGTCAGCTGAACTGTCTCTTCGCCGTAGGCCCCGGGCCTGGCCCGGGGAACCCCGGCGAGAAAGGTTGACGAATTTCATGACGATGACCGACCCGATCGCAGACATGCTCACGCGTCTGCGTAACGCCAACCAGGCGTACCACGACCGGGTGACGATGCCCTACTCGAAGATCAAGGCGAACATCGCCGAGGTCCTCAAGGCCGAGGGTTATGTCGCCGCCTGGTCGGTCGAGGAGCCCGAGGAGGGCGCCGTCGGCAAGCGACTGGTCGTCGAGCTGAAGTACGGCCAGAACCGGGAGCGGAGCCTGGCCGGCATCAAGCGCGTGTCCAAGCCCGGTCTCCGGGTGTACGCCAAGTCGGACGGGCTCCCGCGGGTGCTCGGCGGGCTGGGCGTGGCGATCATTTCGACGTCCCAGGGGCTGCTCACCGACCGGCAGGCCCGCAAGCGGAGCGTTGGCGGGGAAGTCCTCGCCTTCGTCTGGTAACGGGAGACAGGTAGAAATGTCGCGTATTGGACGTAAGTCGATCCCGGTGCCAGCCGGCGTCGACATCACCATCGACGGCCAGACCGTCAAGGTCAAGGGCCCCAAGGGCGAGCTGAGCCACGTACTGGCCGAGCCGATCACGGCGGAGCGGGGCGAGGACGGCGCGCTGCACGTCAACCGGCCCAACGACGAGCGCAAGGCCAAGGAGCTGCACGGCCTGAGCCGTACGCTGGTGGCCAACATGATCGTCGGCGTGACCGAGGGCTACCGCAAGAGCCTCGAGATCGCCGGTACCGGTTACCGCGTGACCGCCAAGGGCAAGGACCTCGAGTTCGCGCTCGGGTTCTCGCACCCGGTGCTGGTTCCGGCCCCGGAGGGCATCACCTTCACGGTGGAGCGGCCGACCCTGTTCCACGTGGCCGGCATCGACAAGCAGCAGGTCGGCGAGGTCGCCGCCAACATCCGGAAGATCCGCCCGCCGGAGCCCTACAAGGGCAAGGGCGTGAAGTACCAGGGCGAGGTCATCCGCCGCAAGGCTGGAAAGGCAGGTAAGAAGTGAGCGCCACGCTGCTCAAGCGCCGCCGCGGCGTCGCCGCCAAGCGGGCCGTCGGGCGTGCGCGCCGGCACTTCCGGGTCCGCAAGAACGTCAGCGGCACCACCGAGCGTCCCCGCCTGGTCGTCACCCGCTCCCTGCGGCACATCGTCGCCCAGGTCGTCGACGACACCAAGGGTCACACCCTGGCGTCGGCCTCGACCATGGACGCCTCGCTGCGCGGCGCCGAGGGTGACAAGAGCGCCCTGGCCGGCAAGGTCGGCGCCCTGCTCGCCGAGCGGGCCAAGGCCGCCGGCGTCTCGAAGGTCGTCTTCGACCGCGGTGGCAACCGGTACGCGGGGCGGGTCGCCGCGCTTGCCGACGCCGCCCGCGAAGCCGGGCTCGAGTTCTAGAAACCCCGTCACGAGAGAGAAGGAAGGCTGCTGATGCCAGGTCAACAGCGCCGTGGCGGCGGGTCCGGTGGCAACGAGGGTGGTCGCCGCGACAACCGCCGTGAGGGCGGCCGCGGAAACGCGCCCGTCGAGAAGACCCCGCACCTCGAGCGGGTCGTCGCGATCAACCGCGTCGCCAAGGTCGTGAAGGGTGGTCGTCGCTTCAGCTTCACCGCCCTGGTGATCGTGGGCGACGGCGACGGCACCGTCGGTGTGGGCTACGGAAAGGCCAAGGAGGTGCCCGCGGCGATCGCCAAGGGTGTCGAGGAGGCCAAGAAGCACTTCTTCAAGGTGCCGCGGATCGGCCAGTCGATCCCGCACCCGGTGCAGGGCGAGGACGCGGCCGGTGTGGTGCTGCTCAAGCCGGCCTCGGCCGGTACGGGTGTCATCGCCGGCGGTCCGGTGCGTGCCGTGCTGGAGTGCGCGGGCATCCACGACGTGCTCTCCAAGAGCCTCGGCTCGTCCAACCCCATCAACATCGTGCACGCCACGGTGGCGGCCCTGAAGGCGCTCGAGTCGCCCGAGCAGGTCGCGGCCCGTCGTGGTCTGCCGGTCGAGGACGTCGCGCCGGCCGCCATGCTGGCGTCGCGGGCGGGGGTGGCGTCCTGATGGCACGCCTGAAGGTCACCCAGGTCCGGTCCGAGATCGGGACCAAGAAGAACCAGCGTGACTCGCTGCGTTCGCTCGGTCTCAAGCGGATCAACGACGTGGTGGTCAAGGAGGACCGGCCGGAGATCCGGGGCATGATCTTCACGGTCAACCACCTCGTGAAGGTCGAGGAGGTCGAGTAATGACGATCAAGGTGCACCACCTGCGCCCGGCGCCGGGGGCCAAGACCGACAAGACCCGCGTGGGTCGCGGTGAGGGCTCGAAGGGCAAGACCGCCGGTCGCGGTACCAAGGGTTCCAAGGCCCGGAAGAACATCTCGCCGGCGTTCGAGGGTGGGCAGATGCCCATCCACATGCGCCTGCCGAAGCTCAAGGGCTTCAAGAACAAGTTCAAGGTCGTCTTCCAGGTGGTCAACCTGGACCGGCTCGCCGAGCTCTTCCCGAACGGCGGCCAGGTCGGCCCGGCCGAGCTGGTCGAGGCCGGCGCGGTCCGCAAGGGCCACCCGGTCAAGGTGCTCGGCACCGGCGACCTCGGCGGCGTGGCTCTCCAGGTGTCGGCGCAGGCGTTCAGCGCGTCGGCCAAGGAGAAGATCACCGCGGCCGGCGGCTCGGTCACCGAGCTGTAAGGCACGTTCGTGGCGCCCGCTCAGTTGTCCGCAACTGGGCGGGCGCCGTGCTCTACCTGGCGAATGTGCGCCGGGTAACATCGGATTCGTTTTATGTAGCCGGGCACATCTGCCCGGACCGGGAGCGGGCTGTTAGAGTCCCTTCCCAGCTATGGATATCGGGCGGTCCGCCCGGCACCCACCCCGCTCCGCCAGGGATCATGACCGGCGGCCCGCGTCGCGCAGGAGGAAGAAGTTGCTGTCCGCCTTTCTCAGTGCGTTCCGTACGCCTGACCTGCGCAAGAAGCTGCTGTTCACAGTAGGCATCATCGCGGTCTACCGGCTGGGCGCCACGCTGCCCAGCCCGGGTGTCTCGTACGGCAACGTCCAGAAGTGCCTCGACACCATCCAGGGCAGCACCGGCGTGCTGAACCTGCTGGACCTCTTCTCCGGTGGCGCCCTGCTCCAGCTCTCGGTCTTCGCGCTGGGCATCATGCCCTACATCACCGCGTCGATCATCCTGCAGCTGCTCACCGTGGTCATCCCGCGCCTGGAGCAGCTCCGCAAGGAGGGCCAGGCCGGCCAGGCGAAGATCACCCAGTACACCCGCTACCTGACGCTGGGCCTGGGCATCCTCCAGTCCTCGGCGTTCGTGGCGCTGGCCCGCTCGGGCCAGCTCTTCAACAACCAGTGCGACCAGTTCCCGATCGTCCCGCGGGGCACCGGCATCCCGGACTGGCTGACGCTGACCATCCTGGTCATGACGATGACCGCCGGCACCGGCATGGTGATGTGGCTCGGTGAGCTGATCACCGACCGGGGCGTCGGCAACGGCATGTCCGTGCTGATCTTCACCTCGATCGCGGCCCGGCTCCCCAGCGAGGGCTGGAAGATCAAGACCACCAAGGGCTGGGGGATGTTCCTCCTCGTCATCGCCCTGGTCCTGCTGGTCATCACCGCAGTCACCTTCATCGAGCAGGCCCAGCGCCGCATCCCGGTGCAGTACGCCAAGCGCATGATCGGCCGGCGGATGTACGGCGGCACCTCCACCTACATCCCGCTCAAGGTGAACCAGGCCGGCGTCATCCCGGTCATCTTCGCCTCGTCGCTGCTCTACCTGCCGCAGCTCGCCCTCCAGTTCTTCGACCAGAACAACCCGGGGAAGACCCAGGCCTGGATCCAGAACCACATCGTGAAGGCGAGCGCGCCGGAGCACATCGCGATCTACTTCCTGCTGATCATCTTCTTCACCTACTTCTACGTGTCGATCACGTTCAACCCGACCGAGGTCGCGGACAACATGAAGAAGTACGGCGGCTTCGTGCCGGGCATCCGCCCCGGCAAGCCGACCGCCGAGTACCTCGACTTCATCCTCAGCCGGATCACCCTGCCGGGTGCGCTCTACCTGGGCGTCGTCGCGGTCCTGCCGAACTTCTTCTTCATCTGGCTGGACAACCAGCAGTTCCAGAACTTCCCGTTCGGCGGCACCGCTGTGCTCATCATGGTCGGCGTCGGTCTGGAGACCGTGAAGCAGATCGAGAGCCAACTCATGCAGCGGAACTACGAAGGGTTCCTGCGGTAGATGCGACTCGTTCTGGTTGGCCCGCCGGGCGCGGGCAAGGGCACGCAGGCGGAGTTCATCGCCGCGCACCTGTCGGTGCCGAAGATCTCGACCGGTGACATCTTCCGGGCCAACGTCTCCCAGGGCACGCCCCTGGGAGTCGAGGCCAAGCGGTACATGGACGCCGGCAAGCTGGTCCCGGACGAGGTCACGATCAACATGGTGCGGGACCGGCTCGCCGAGCCGGACGCCGGCGAGGGCTTCCTCCTCGACGGCTTCCCGCGCACCACGCCGCAGGCCGCCGCGCTGGACAAGCTCCTCGCCGACCTGGGCACCGCGCTGGACCTGGTGCTGGAGCTGGTCGTCGACGACGACGAGGTGATCCGGCGGCTCTCCGGCCGGCGTACCTGCCGGGGCTGCGGCAAGATCTGGCACGTCGAGTTCGACGCCACCACGCGCGAGGGCGTCTGCGACCGCTGCGGCGCCGAGCTGTTCCAGCGGGACGACGACAAGCCGGAGACCATCGCGGCCCGGCTGCGGGAATACGCCGAGAAGACCGCGCCGCTGGTCGACTACTACGGCGCCCAGGGCAAGCTCGTCGGCATCGACGCGACCGGGCCGGTGGAGGACGTCACCGTCCGCGCCATCGACGCCCTCCGCTCGTACGGCGGCTGACGTCCCGCCGAACTCCGGCGGATAGAGTGCGAACAGCGGGGTACGTGCGACGTGCCCCGCTGTTCCGCGCAACGAAAGGTAAACGCCTCCATGCGTCGTCCCCAGCTGGACATCCAGCTGAAGACCCCCGAGCAGATCGAGCTCATGCGGGCCGCCGGTCTGGTGGTCGCCCGCGCGCTGCGCCGGATGCGGGAGGCGGTCGCCCCCGGCGTGACCACCGCCGACCTCGACGCGATCGCCGAGGCCACCATCCGCGAGGCCGGCGCGATCCCGTCGTTCAAGGGCTACCACGGCTTCCCGGCGTCGATCTGCTCCTCGGTCAACGAGCAGGTGGTGCACGCCATCCCGTCGTCGACCCAGGTGCTCCGCGAGGGCGACCTGATCTCGATCGACTGCGGGGCGGTGCTCAACGGCTGGCACGGCGACGCGGCCATCACGGTCGGCGTGGGCGAGGTCGACCCGGCCCTGCTGAAGATGGCCGCGGTCGCCGAGGACGCCATGTGGGCCGGCATCGCGGCCGCGGCGCGTGGCGCGGCCAGCGGCAAGGGCCGGCTCACCGACATCTCCCACGCGGTGGAGACCGCGGTCCGCCAGGGCGGCCGGTACGGCATCGTCGACGGCTACGGCGGGCACGGCATCGGCACCGAGATGCACCAGGACCCGCACGTGCTCAACCACGGGCGCCCCGGCAAGGGCCCGCGGCTCGTGCCGGGCCTGGCGCTGGCCATCGAGCCGATGATCACCAT
Organism: Micromonospora sp. NPDC004540; assembly: GCF_040610095.1. Lineage (NCBI taxonomy): Bacteria > Bacillati > Actinomycetota > Actinomycetes > Micromonosporales > Micromonosporaceae > Micromonospora > Micromonospora sp. NPDC004540. The sequence goes on along the minus strand of NZ_JBEXLR010000028.1, from coordinate 11,668 downwards.
GGGCAATCCGCGCACCGTGGAGCTGTCCGACGGCTGGACCGTGGTGACCCGCGACCGGTCGATGGCGGTGCACGTCGAGCACTCGATGGCGCTGCTGGACGACGGCGTCTGGGTGCTGACCGCCGAGGACGGCGGCCGGGCCCGGCTCGGCGACCTGGTCACCGCCCGCCAGGCGGCGGACTCTCCGGCGGTCTGATCCGGTCCGTCCCGGTCTCGGTGCTCCTCGCACGAATCAGGCGGTTTCCGCCCGGCTGAACGCCCTGCGACCGCTTGTCCCCGCCTGCGGTCCGCGGACTGGGGTTACCGGGCGGTGGCACGCCGGTGGCATGCTTGCCGTCATGGACGGGCGGAGCGGGATGCGGGCGGCCGACGCCGACCGCGAGGCCACGGCGGAGCGGCTCCGGGCGGCCCTGGAGGAGGGCCGGCTCAACCTGCACGAGTACGACGAGCGGCTGGGCCGCGCATACGGGGCGAAGACCTACGCCGACCTGGACGAGGTGGTGGCCGACCTGCCCAGGACGACGCCCGCGCAACACGCCGCGGTGGCCCCGGCGGCGCCGCCCACGGCGACCGGCGCCGGCGGGACGGTCGCGGAGAGCGGGCACGGCACCGGCTCGCTGCTCGCGATCTGGTCGCCGTGGCTGCGGGTCGCCGGGATTCTCACCGCGATCTGGTTGTTCGCCTCGGTCGGCTCCGGGCACCTCGGGCACTACTGGCCGGTCTGGGCGATCGGGCCGTGGGGCTTCTTCCTGCTGATGCGCACCGTGAGCGGCCACGGCCAGGGGTGGCACCCGGCCGAGCGGCGGGGCCGGGCCCGGCGGGACGGTCGCCGGCGCCGCTGACCCGCCGACGACCGCCTGTGGCCAGCGCCACAGCCGGCGGGCGGGGCTCGGTGAATTTCCTCCGTCGAGGTGACCGACGGGGTGGTCGGTTTGGCGACGGCGCGCAGGCGGGCGTACACTTTCTGATCGGCGCACAGCGTCCACTCCGGCATGCCCACCCTGCGCTTCGGTGGGACTCGGAGCCGCGGCTGGCTCGGGCTCGGTGAATCTCGCCGGAGCCCGTGTAAGACGTTGTGGGCCGTCCGGAGTAACCGACGTCAGGACAGCGGAGGACATGCCGAAAAAAGACGGAGCCATCGAGATCGAGGGTCGGGTCATCGAGCCCCTGCCGAACGCCATGTTCCGGGTGGAGCTCGCGAACGGCCACAAGGTGCTGGCTCACATCAGCGGCAAGATGCGGCAGCACTACATCCGCATCCTGCCGGAGGACCGGGTCGTCGTCGAACTCTCGCCGTACGACCTGACCCGCGGGCGCATCGTCTACCGCTACAAGTAAGCCTGACGACGGCCGGGAACGTCCCCGTGTCCGTCTTCGACGTCCGGGTCGCGCATCGTCGCGTCTCCGGGCCAGATGGGAAGTAAGGCAACCGTGAAGGTCAAGCCGAGCGTCAAGAGGATCTGCAACAACTGCCGGGTGATCCGGCGGCACGGCCGGGTCATGATCATTTGCTCCACCGACCCGCGTCACAAGCAGCGCCAGGGCTGAGTCGTTCCCGCCGACCGTGACGAGCGGCGGCGGAACCGGCCCGGGTGGCAGATCCGGCACACACATCACCAGCTCGTCCCAGCCGCGAGCGGTACGCAGCGCGTACCCCCTCGTGGTTGACCCCCGGTCGGAGGCCGGGGCCCGCTCGGGCAGCGACCGATCCCGGTCGCCGGCGCTGATCGCGCCGGAAGGACAGGGACGGTCGGTAGCGGGGTGGGACGGGTCCACACCTCCGCCACAACATCACGAGGAGTACGCCCGCACATGGCACGTCTAGTCGGCGTGGACCTCCCCCGCGACAAGCGGATGGAGATCGCGCTCACCTACATCTTCGGGGTCGGTCGCACCCGCGCCCTGGAGACGCTCGCCGCCACCGGCATCTCGCCGGACAAGCGCGCTCGGGACCTCACGGACGAGGAGCTCGTGCAGCTCCGCGACCACATCGAGGCCAACTACCAGGTTGAAGGTGACCTTCGCCGCGAGGTCGCCGCTGACATCCGCCGCAAGGTCGAGATCGGCTGCTACGCGGGCATCCGGCACCGCCGGGGCCTGCCCGTCCGTGGCCAGCGGACCAAGACCAACGCGCGGACCCGCAAGGGCCCGAAGCGGACCGTGGCCGGCAAGAAGAAGCCCGGCAAGAAGTAACTAGGAGCGCACAGACTTATGCCACCGAAGGCTCGTGCCGGAGCCGCCGTCAAGAAGGTCCGGCGCAAGGAACGCAAGAACGTCGCCCACGGGCAGGCGCACATCAAGAGCACCTTCAACAACACCATCGTGTCCATCACGGACCCGACCGGTGCGGTCATCTCCTGGGCCTCCGCGGGCCAGGTGGGCTTCAAGGGCTCGCGCAAGTCGACCCCGTTCGCCGCGCAGCTGGCCGCCGAGGCCGCCGCGCGCCGGGCCATGGATCACGGCATGCGCAAGGTCGACGTGTTCGTCAAGGGCCCCGGCTCCGGCCGGGAGACCGCCATCCGTTCGCTGCAGGCCGTCGGGCTGGAGGTCGGGCAGATCTCCGACGTCACCCCGCAGCCCCACAACGGGTGCCGTCCGCCGAAGCGTCGTCGGGTCTGAGAGGTAGAGAGAGATGGCTCGTTACACCGGTGCTGACTGCCGCCGTTGCCGGCGGGAGAAGATGAAGCTGTTCCTCAAGGGCAGCAAGTGCGATGGCCCGAAGTGCCCGTTCGAGTCCCGGCCGTTCCCGCCCGGGCAGCACGGCCGCGGCCGCACCAAGGAGACGGAGTACCTGCTCCAGCTCCGTGAGAAGCAGAAGGCCCGCCGTGTCTACGGCGTGCTGGAGAAGCAGTTCCGCGGTTACTACGAGGAGGCCGTGGGCAAGCAGGCCAAGACCGGTGAGGTCCTCCTGCAGATCCTCGAGTCGCGGCTGGACAACGTGGTCTACCGGGCCGGCTACGCCAAGTCCCGGGACATGGCCCGCCAGCTGGTCAAGCACGGTCACTTCACGGTGAACGGCAAGAAGGTCGACATCCCGTCGTACCGCGTCAAGGAGCACGACATCATCGAGGTCCGGGGCAAGAGCAAGGAGCTCACCCCGTTCATCGTCGCGCAGGCCGAGGCCGGCTCCAAGACCGTTCCGGCGTGGCTCGAGGCCATCCCCAGCCAGATGAAGATCCTCGTGCACTCGCTCCCGGCCCGCCAGGTGATCGACACCCAGGTCCAGGAGCAGCTGATCGTCGAGCTCTACTCCAAGTAAGGGCTCGTTGCGGTGGCCCGCCCTCCGGGGCGGGCCACCGGAACAGTTTGTGTCGTGGGCGTCATATAGCGGGCGCCCCGGAAGAGAAGAGAAAAGATGCTCATCAGCCAGCGACCGTCTCTCTCCGAAGAGTCGATCAACGAGACCCGCTCCCGGTTCACCATCGAGCCGCTGGAGCCCGGCTTCGGCTACACCCTGGGCAACTCGCTGCGGCGCACGCTGCTGTCGTCCATCCCGGGTGCGGCGGTCACCTCGATCAAGATCGACGGTGTCCTGCACGAGTTCACCACCATCCCCGGTGTCAAGGAGGACGTGGTCGAGCTCGTCATGAACATCAAGGAGCTCTGCGTCAGCTCCGAGCACGACGAGCCGGTCAGCATGTACCTGCGCAAGCAGGGCCCGGGCGACGTGACCGCCGGTGACATCCAGCCTCCGGCCGGTGTCTCGGTGCACAACCCGGACCTGAAGCTCGCCACCCTGAACGGCAAGGGCCGGCTCGACATGGAGCTGACCGTCGAGCGGGGTCGTGGCTACGTCACGGCGGCGCAGAACAAGCAGGCGGGTGCGGAGATCGGCCGGATCCCGGTCGACTCGATCTACTCGCCGGTGCTCAAGGTGACCTACCGCGTCGAGGCGACCCGTGTCGAGCAGCGGACCGACTTCGACCGGCTGATCATCGACGTCGAGACCAAGCCGTCGATGGGCCCGCGTACCGCGCTGGCCTCGGCCGGCTCGACGCTGGTGGAGCTGTTCGGGCTGGCCCGGGAGCTGGACGAGACCGCCGAGGGCATCGACATCGGGCCGTCCCCGCAGGACGCCCAGCTGGCGGCCGACCTGGCTCTGCCGATCGAGGAGCTGGACCTCACCGTCCGCTCCTACAACTGCCTCAAGCGCGAGGGCATCAACTCCGTTGGTGAGCTGATCGGGCGTACCGAGGCCGACCTCCTCGACATCCGCAACTTCGGTCAGAAGTCGATCGACGAGGTCAAGATGAAGCTCGCCGGGATGGGCCTGGGGCTGAAGGACTCGGCTCCGAACTTCGACCCGGCGCACGTCGTGGACGCCTTCGGCGAGGCCGACTACGACACCGACGACTACCGCGAGACCGAGCAGCTCTAGTCCGCGCTGCCGCCACACCTGAGGAGCACCAAGCATGCCCACGCCCACCAAGGGCCCCCGCCTCGGCGGCAGCCCCGCGCACGAGCGGCTGATGCTGGCCAACCTGGCCACCGCGCTGTTCCAGCACGGCAAGATCCAGACCACCGAGACGAAGGCCCGGCGGCTGCGTCCGCTGGCCGAGCAGCTCATCACCAAGGCCAAGCGCGGCGACCTCGCCTCGCGGCGTCGGGTGGCGGGCGTCGTCAAGGACAAGGACGTGGTCTACGCCCTGTTCGACCAGATCGCGCCCCGGTACGCCAACCGCAACGGTGGCTACACCCGGATCGTGAAGACCGGCCCGCGCAAGGGTGACGCCGCTCCGATGGCGATCATCGAGCTGGTGGAGGAGCTTCAGGTCGCCGAGCCGAAGGCGAACAAGAAGACCGCCGCCCGCAAGGCCGCCCAGCAGGACAAGGTCGAGGCCCTGGCCCCGGCCGAGGAGGCCCCCAAGTCCAGCGAGGCCGCCGACCAGGACGCCGACGCTCCGGTCTCGGCCTCCGGTGACACCGACGCCGCCCGCGAGGACAGCGACGAGGCCGCCGAGAACGACAAGGCCTGAGCAGAGGCCGCATCGTCGGGCCCGGTACCCCCGCGCGGGGTGCCGGGCCCGACGGCATGAGGAGGTACGAGGTGGACGAGCGGACCCGGCTGCGGCTGGACGTCTCGTACGACGGCACGGACTTCTCCGGCTGGGCCGTCCAGCCCACCCGGCGCACGGTCGCCGGGGTTCTCCTGGAGACGCTGGACCTGGTCCTCGGCGCGGGCACCGCGACCGGGCTGACCGTGGCCGGCCGCACCGACGCCGGCGTGCACGCCACCGGGCAGGTCTGCCACCTCGACCTGCCGGCCGAGGTGTGGCGGCAGCACGACGGGAGGCTGCTGCGCCGGCTGGCCCGGCTGCTCCCGCCCGACGTGCGGGTCCGTGCCATGACCGAGGTGCCGGCCGACTTCGACGCCCGCTTCTCGGCCACCTTCCGCCGATACGAGTACCGGGTGACCGACGCGCCGTGGGGCGCCGAGCCACTGCGCCGCACCGACACCCTGGCCTGGCCGAAGCCGCTGGACCTGGCGGCGCTGAACGCCGCCGCGGCCGGCCTGGTGGGGGAGCACGACTTCGCCGCGTACTGCCGGCGCAAGGAGAACGCCACCACGCTGCGCGAGGTGACTCGGCTGGACTGGCGGCGCGACCCGGACGGGATCCTGGTCGCGACGGTGCAGGCCGACGCGTTCTGCCAGAACATGGTGCGCAGCCTGGTCGGCGCCATGCTGGTCGCCGGGGACGGTCGCCGGCCGGTCGAGTGGCCGGCCGGCCTGCTGAGCCGCCGGGAACGCTCCAGTGAGGTGACCGTGGCGCCCGCGCACGGGCTGACCCTGGTCGAGGTCGGCTACCCGGCCGACCCCGCCGAGTACGCCCGCCGCGCCGACCTCACCCGCCGCCTCCGGGTGCCGGTCGCCGAGGGCTGAGCACACCGAACGGCCCGCCGCCCCGGACGGGGACGACGGGCCGTGGTGGCCGGGCTCAGTTGCCGGTGCCGTCCTGGCCGGCGGTGCGGTCGGTCGGGCCGTCGGTGGGCTGGCTGGCCACCCCGCCGTTGGCCCGGCGCTCCAGCACGCTCCGGTTCAGGTAGACCTCGATCATGTCGTACAGGATGTCCCGCGCCTTGGTGTCGTCGGAGCTGATCCGCTCCCCGTCGGCCCGGGTGACCACGCAGTAGGCGAGGTAGTGGCCGCGGACCTGCCAGCCGACCCGGGCGGCGGCCGTGGCCACCACCTCGGTGTCCTCGCTCGCCGCCATGCCGCGGAACCGGCCCTGCCGTTCGTCCAGCATGGTCCGGATCCGGTCGCGCGCCCGCTGGGCGCTGGCCACGTCGGTCAGGTTGAACAGGCCGGCGGTGAACAGGTGGTCGCCGTCGGAGGAGCGGAGGGTGGCCCGGACCACCTGGTTGCAGCCGAGGCGGACCAGCAGGTCGGCGATCTCGCCGGTGGCCGCGACCGCGCAACTGCCGCTGGAATGCGTCTTGAGCACCCGGTACGCCGGCTGTCCGTCGGCCACCACCAGTTGCTGGCCGGGGAAGACCTCCTTGGCGGTGAGCGCCGCCTGGTCGGTGTCCCGGGAGTCCAGGTCGGTCCCGTCGGCCGCGGCGGACTGCGCCGTCACCGGCGGGCTGCTCTGCTGGCCGGCCTGCGGCGTGGCGGTCCGGTCCTCCAGCAGGGCGGCGACGGCCAGCCCGGTGAGGGCGAGCAGCATCAGCACGGCGGCGCCGCCGATCAGCACCTGCCAGGCGCGGCCGCCGCGCCGCCGTTCGGCCCGGCGGGGCCGGGACAGGTCCAGCGGATCGGTGGTCCGGACGACGGGGTCCGGCGGGGTCGACGTCGCCGGCCGGGGCGCGGCGGCCGGCGTCGGCTGCGGCACCGGTGGCGCCGGCGGGGGCACCGCGGGCGTGGGCTGCGGCACGGGAGCGGGCTCCCGGGGCGGGGCGGGCCGGCTGGGCGCCGGCGCGGGCGCCGGAGGCGGTGGGGCCGGCGCCCGGGCGGCGTCGGCGGCCGGTCGGGTGGGCCGGACCGGCGGAGGCAGCGACGGGGTGGGGAAGCGGGACGGCGAGGGACCCGCCGGCGGAGCCGCCGCGGTGCCGGGCACGGACGGGTCCGAACCGGGCCTCGGGTACTCCAGGAAGGCGTCCTCATCGGACTCGTACCGATACACCATGTTGGCTACACTAGGGGCCATTGTCCCTTTCGGGGGTAATATCGGGAAATTCTGGCGGAGTGGCGTCGTGTCCTGCCCCGCCCACCGTCGCCGGTGCCGTTCCCGGGCGGTGCGACAATGCCCGTCGTGACCGGCGACCACTACTTCACCGCTGAACCCACGACCCCCGCCCAGCCGCGCGAGGTCGAGTTCTCCGTCGCCGGGCGCGACTACACCCTCGCCTCGTCCAGCGGCGTCTTCTCCGCCGCCCGGCTCGACCCCGGCACCGCGGTGCTGCTGCGCAAGGCCGAACTGCCGGCGCACGACGCCACCGGCCCGCTGCTCGACGTGGGCTGCGGCTTCGGGCCGATCACCTGCGTACTGGCCAGCAGCGCGCCGGCCGCCACCGTCTGGGCGGTCGACGTCAACCAGCGGGCCCGCGACCTCACCGCCGCCAACGCCGCCCGGGTCGGCGCCGCCGACCGGGTCCGGGTGGCCGCGCCGGACGACGTGCCCGCCGACCTCGCCTTCGCCGAGATCTGGTCCAACCCGCCGATCCACATCGGCAAGGCGGAGCTGCACGAGCTGCTGCTGCGCTGGCTGCCCCGGCTCGCCCCGGACGGGGTGGCCTGGCTGGTCGTCGCGCGGCACCTCGGCGGCGACTCGCTGCACCGCTGGCTGGTCGAGCAGGGCTGGCAGGTCGAGCGGCACGCCAGCCAGAAGGGCTTCCGGGTGCTCCGGGTCACCCGGTAATCGGGTGTCGCCCCGCCCGCCCCTCGGGCAGGATGCCCGCGTGGGATACGTGGACGTGGCAGGGGTCGGGCACATCCTCCCGGACGGCCGGGAACTCTTCGCCGAGGTGTCGTTACGGGTCGGTGAGGGCGCCAAGGTGGCGCTCGTCGGTCCCAACGGCGCCGGCAAGACCACGCTGCTGCGCATGGTCGCCGGTGACCTGCCGGTGAAGACCGGCGCCGTCGCCCGAGCCGGCGGGCTCGGCGTGATGCGCCAGTTCATCGGCATGATCGGGGATGAGTCGACCCTCGCCGACCTGGCGCTGTCGCTCGCCCCGCCCGCGCTGCGCGACGCCGGCCACCGCCTCGCCGAGACCGAGGCGGCCATGCGCACCGCCGAGGTCCGCGGCAAGTACAGCAGCGCCGCCGGCAAGGCCCAGCTCGCGTACGCGGACGCGCTGGCCGCCTGGGGCGAGGTAGGCGGGTACGACGCCGAGGTGCTCTTCGACACCGTCGCCACCATCGTTCTCGACCTGCCCTGGGACACCGCCCGGGAGCGCCCGGTGCGGACCCTCTCCGGCGGCCAGCAGAAGCGGTTCGCGCTGGAACTGCTGCTCCGCGGCCCGGACGAGGTACTCCTCCTCGACGAGCCGGACAACTTCCTCGACGTGCCCGGCAAGCGCTGGCTGGAGGCCCGGCTGCGCGAGTCCGGCAAGTCGGTGCTCTACGTCTCGCACGACCGGGAGCTGCTGGCCCAGACCGCCGACCGGGTGGTCGCCGTCGAGGGCGGCAGCGCCTGGGTGCACCCGGGCGGCTTCGCCAGTTGGCACGAGGCGCGGGTGGCCCGGCACGCCCGCCTCGACGAGCTGCGCCGGCGCTGGGACGAGGAGCACCAGAAGCTGCGCGAGCTGATGCTGATGTACAAGCAGAAGGCCGCCTACAACGACGGGATGGCCTCCCGCTACCAGGCCGCGCAGACCCGGTTGCGCAAGTTCGAGGAGGCCGGGCCGCCGCCCGTACCCCCGAAGGAGCAGGACATTCGGATGCGGCTGACCGGCGGGCGGACCGGCAAGCGCGCGGTGGTCGCCGAGCAGCTCGAACTGGACGGCCTCACCTACCCGTTCGACCTGGAACTCTGGTACGGCGACCGGGTCGCGGTGCTCGGCGCGAACGGGACCGGCAAGTCGCATTTCCTGCGGCTGCTCGCCCGCGGCGGCACCGACCCCGACCCGGCCAACACCCCGGTCGACGGCGCGGCGGCGCTGGCCCCCGTCGCGCACGACGGCCAGGTGCGCCTCGGCGCCCGGGTCCGGCCCGGCCACTTCTCGCAGACCCACGACCGGCCGGAGCTGATGGCGAAGACGCTGGTCGACATCCTGTGGCGGGGTGACGAGCACCGGGCCGGCATGGACCGGCACGCGGCCATGGCGGCGCTGTCCCGGTACGAGCTGGCCGGGCAGGGCGACCAGCGTTTCGGCACCCTCTCCGGCGGCCAGCAGGCGCGCTTCCTGGTGCTGCTGCTGGAGCTGTCCGGGGCGACCCTGCTGCTGCTCGACGAGCCGACCGACAACCTCGACCTGGCCTCCGCCGAGGCCCTCGAAGCGGGGCTGGCCGCGTTCGCGGGGACGGTCGTCGCGGTCACCCACGACCGGTGGTTCACCCGCTCCTTCGACCGGTTCGTGCTGTTCGGGGGCGACGGCGAGGTGGTGGAGACCCCGGAGCCGGTCTGGGACGTGCGGTGATCGACGCCGCGCTGGTCGACCGGCTCTGCGCGGTCGGCGGCGTGGTCGCGGTGGCGCTCGGCGGCAGCCGGGCCCGGGGCGAGCACCGGCCGGACTCGGACTGGGACGTGGGCCTCTACTACCGGGGCGCGCTGGACGTGGCAGCCCTGCGGGCGCTTGCCGCCTCGGTCGCCGACGGCGAGGTGGCGCTCACCGCGCCGGGCGGCTGGGGACCCTGGGTGGACGGCGGCGGCTGGCTGCGCGTCGGCGGGGTGCCGGTGGACTGGATCTACCGGGACCTGGACCGGGTGCACGCCGTCTGGGCGGAGTGCCGGGCCGGCCGCTACACCGTCGGGGCGCAGGCCGGGCACCCGCTCGGCTTCTACTCCCACGCGTACGCCGGTGAGGTGGCGCTGGGCCGGGTGCTCGGCGACCCGACCGGGGAGCTGACCGCGCTGCGGGCGCAGACGCAGGCGTACCCGCCCGCGCTGGGGGAGGCCCTGGTGGCCGGCGGCTGGGAGGCGGGCTTCCTGCTCGACGGGGCGGCCAAGGGCGCGGCGGCCGGCGACGCCGGGTACGTGGCCGGCTGCCTGTTCCGCGCGGTCGGGGTGCTGGTCCAGGCGCTGCACGGCCGGGCCGGGTGCTGGCTGGTCAACGAGAAGGGCATGATCGCCTCGGCCGGGCGGCTGCCGGGCACGCCACCGGACTTCGCGCCGCGGGCGCAGGCGCTGCTCGGCGGGGTGGGGCGTACCCCGCAGGAGTTGGCGCGGACCCTGGCCGACGCCCGGCGGCTGGTGGCCGAGGTGCTCGGCTGACCGGCCGACGGCCGGCGACGCGTCGGCCGGGCGGCGTGGCGTGACGGGCGGCGGCCCGGTGTCGCGGCCGCTACGAGGTTGATGTCGTGGACGACTCGGCCGCGGCGGCGGTCGGCCCACGGGCTCGACCGGTGGCCCGGCGGCGAGCGGCATAGGGTGGATCTCGTGACTGAGATGACCTACCGCCGGCTGGGCGACTCCGGGCTCGTGGTGTCCGTCGTCGGCATCGGCTGCAACAACTTCGGCCGCAAGCTGGACCTCGACGGCACCCGCGCGGTAGTGGACGCCGCGCTCGACGCCGGGATCAACTTCTTCGACACCGCCGACATCTACGGTGAGCCGCAGGGCGGCTCCGAGGAACTGCTCGGGCAGGCGCTCAAGGGCCGCCGGGACGACGTGGTGGTCGCCACCAAGTTCGGCATGGACATGCACGGCCTCAACGGGCCGGACCACGGCGCCCGGGGCGCCCGCCGCTACATCGCCCGGGCGGTCGAGGCGTCGCTGCGTCGCCTCGACACCGACCACATCGACCTGTACCAGATGCACGAGCCCGACCCGGGCACCCCGATCGACGAGACCCTCGCCGCGCTCGACGACCTGGTGACCGCCGGCAAGGTGCGCTACCTCGGCAACTCGAACTTCGCCGGCTGGCAGATCGCCGACGCCGACTGGACCGCCTCCTCCCAGGGCCGCACCCGCTTCATCTCCGCGCAGAACCACTACTCGCTGCTGGAGCGGAGCGTGGAGGCCGAGGTGATCCCCGCGTGCGAGCGGTTCGGCCTGGGCATGCTGCCGTTCTTCCCCCTGGCCAACGGCCTGCTCACCGGCAAGTACAAGCGCGACGAGGCCCCGCCCGCCGGCAGCCGGCTCTCGGGCGGCGGACGCTACGCCGAGCGCCTGGCCGCCGCGGACTGGGACACCATCGAGACGATCGAGGCGTACGCGGCCGAGCGCGGGGTCAGCATGCTCCAGGTGGCCATCGGCGGGCTCGCCGCCCGACCGGCCGTGACCTCGGTGATCGCCGGCGCCACCACCCCCGAGCAGGTACGCGCCAACGCCGAGGCGGGCACCTGGCAGCCCACCGACGAGGACCTCGACACCCTCGACGCCCTCCTCTGACTGTGAGGCTGGCCTGGTCGGTCCGCGGGTGATGGGCTGATGGTCGGCAGCAGTGGACGTGACCCTTCCTCTGACTGGCTTCGCGCCTTTGGCGGGACTTGTCCGTCTGCTGCTGCCGGCGCCGGCCCGGCGGGAGACGTTTGGCCTGATCAGGAGCTTGACCGCCAGTAGCCGCTGGC
>NZ_JBEXLR010000027.1:0-61259 GCF_040610095.1 Micromonospora sp. NPDC004540 | reverse complement strand
GCTCGGCGGCCGGTCGGCGCTCCTCGCCGGCGCCGGCGTCGGGGCCGGCCGGCGGGGCCGAGGTGGGCCGGTCGGCCCAGCCCCGGGAGAGCGACGGCGCCTCGCCCGGCGGCTGCTCGGGCGGGAAGCGGTCGGCCCGGCCGGCGGAGTGCGGCGTCTCGGCCGGCGGCTGCTCAGGCGGGAAGCGGTCGGCCCAGCCGCGGGACAGCGACGGGGCGGACTCGGCAGGCTCGGCGGTCGGGGCGTGGAAGCCGGGGGGCACCTCGAAACCGGAGGCCGCGGCGCCGACCGGCGGCACCTGGAGGGCCGGGGGCGCGGACGTCGGGCCGTTCTCCGCCCAGCGCGGGGTGCGCCCCGGCGGCGCGTCGTCGGAGGCGTGCCGGGACGCGGTGGACTCCGCCTCGGCGGTCGGCTGCTCGACCGCGGGCGCGGGCCGCTGGGCCGGCACGACCAGCCGGCCGCCGTCGGTCTCCCGGCGCGGCTCGTCCGCGGGCGGGGCACTGACCGGCGCCTGGCGGGTCACGGGCGACTCCTCCCCGGCGTGGTGCACGCCGTTGACGTGGCGGCCGTTGACCCGGCCCGGCGGCTCCTCGGCGGTCAGCCCGGGCAGGGGGGCGGGGAGGTCGCCGTGCCGGGGGGACGAGGCGCCCCAGCCGGTGAGGTCGGCGCGGGGCCAGCCGCCGGGCGCCGGCGCGCCCCGGGCCCAGCCGTTCGCCGGGGGCGCCCACCCGCTGCCGGCGCGGGCCAGGTCATCCTGCGGACCCGTGCCGTCGCCGTGCTCTCCCGGGGTGGCGGCTCCGGGTTGCCCTGATTCACTCACCGCGCGCTCCTTGGTCGCCCCCGCTGAGGCTACCGTGTGGTGACAGTGGCGATAAGTTACAGCGGCGGGCCAATTCCGGGACGGGTTCACGAACCCGGACCGGTTCGGGTGATAAGTGCCGGCTCGTACAGAGAAACTCGGAGGTTCCCATGACCGCTGTGGGGAACGGTGCGCAGACCGCCGGCCGGCCCACCCGCCTGCCCCGCTCGGCGCGGCGCAAGCAGCTGCTCGCCGCCGCCCAGGAGGTGTTCGTCGCGCAGGGCTACCACGCCGCCGCGATGGACGACATCGCCGAGCGGGCGGGTGTCTCCAAGCCCGTGCTCTACCAGCACTTCCCGGGCAAGATGGAGCTCTACCTGGCGCTGCTGGACACGCACTGCGACGCCATCGTGGCGAAGGTGCACGACGCCATGCGCGGCACCAACGACAACAAGGAGCGGGTCGGCGCCTCGGTGCGCGCATACTTCGACTTCGTCGACCACGAGAGCGAGGCGTTCCGGCTGGTCTTCGAGTCCGACCTGCGCAACGACCCGGCCGTCCGGCAGCGGGTCGAGCGGGTCGAGCAGGGCTGCATCGCCGCGATCACCGACACGATCATCTCGGACACCGGCGTGAGCCGGGCGCACGCCGAACTGCTCGCCTCCGGGCTGGTCGGCGCGGCCGAGACGGCCGCCCAGTTCTGGCTGGCCGGCGGCCGTCAGGTGCCCAAGGCCGAGGCCGAGGCGCTGGTCGCGGCCCTGTCCTGGCGGGGCATCGCCAGCTTCCCGCTGCAAGGTGAGTCAGCCTGAACATCGGGCCGCCAGATCGGATAGCCTTCCCAGGGTGGGCTTTTTCGCCCCAGTTGAGGAGGCACAGTGGAGGTCAAGATCGGCGTGCAGTACGCGCCGCGGGAGCTGGTCCTGGAGAGCGCGCAGTCGCCGGCCGAGATCGAGCAGATCGTGACCGACGCCGTCGCCAAGGGTGAGGGCACCCTCTCCCTGACCGACGAGAAGGGCCGGCGGGTCATCGTGCCGGTCTCGAAGGTCGCCTACGTCGAGATCGCGGAGGCCTCGCCCCGCGCGGTCGGGTTCACCGTCCGCTGATCCCGGCCGGCCCGCCTTCGCGGGCCGTCATCCCCAGCCGGCCCGTCGTGGCGGGGAAGCCCGTCACGGCGGTGCCCGGCCTCAGTTGTTCAGCCCCGCGGCGGTCATCCGCGCGGTGTGCGCGTCGGTCAGCCGGCGGAACAGCGCCGGCACGTCCACGCCCTCCCGGGAGATCAGCGCGGTCAGCGCGCCCCGGTCGGCGGCGGCCACCCGGCCGGCCTGGGAGAGCGCCTCGCCGACCAGCCGCCGGGCCCACATGGAGAGCCGGTTGGCCACCCGGGGATCGGCCTCGATGGCCGCCCGGATCTCGGCGGCGGCGAACTCGGCGTACCGGGAGTCGTGCAGCACGTCGAGGATCAGTCGCCGGTCCGGCCCGTCGAGGCCGTCGGCGATGGCGCGCAGGAAGTCGTCGCTGATGGCGTCGCCGACGTACGCCTTGGTCACCGCCTCCAGCCAGTCCTTCGGCTCGGTCGAGTCGTGGTAGCCCTGCAACGCGCCGACGTAGGGGGCCATGGCCTCGTCGGGCGTCACGCCGAGCGCGGTGATCCGGTCGGCGATCCACCGGTAGTGCGCGATCTCGGCGGCGGCCATCTCGCTCAGCGCGGCCCGGCGGCGCAGGTCGGGGGCGAGGCGGGCGTCGGCCGCCAGCCGGTCGAAGGCGAGCAGTTCGCCGTAGGCGACGAGGCCGAGCAGATCGGCCAGGGCGGGGTCGGGGGCGGACACGAGCGCAGGCTACCGCCCGGGCACAAGAACGGCCGTCCGGTGACCCAGGTCACACCGGTCACCCCCGGGCGCGGTGCGGTCACCCGGAATCAGGACGGCCCCGATGCGGTTCAGGTAGGATGACACAGTTGCCGTGGGCACCGATTCGTTCAGCTGAGCTGATCAGCACCGGTCCCCGGCGCGCGTGCGGCCCGGTCCGGCTCGGCGTCACCGCCCCCGACCGTGTGGCCCGCGCCATACCGTTCGCGCCCTGAGGACATGACGGGGCGCACCACGAGAGGGCACCCCCAAATCCATATGAGCGAGCAGACTCAAGGCCAGGTACTGGCCCCCACCGCTCCGGTCCGTCCGGAGGCTCCCACCTTCGCCGAGCTCGGCGCCCGCCAGGAGACCGTCGAGGCGCTGGCCGCCGCCGGCATCACCCGCGCCTTCGCCATCCAGGAATACGCGCTGCCGATCGGCCTGCGCGGCGTCGACCTGATCGGCCAGGCGCCGACCGGCACCGGCAAGACCCTCGGCTTCGGCATCCCGCTGCTGGAGCGCGTCTTCGCCCCCGCCGAGGGCGGCGACGGCGTGCCGCAGGCGCTGGTCGTCGTCCCCACCCGCGAGCTGGGCCTCCAGGTCGCCAAGGACCTCGCCGCCGCGGGCAGCACCCGGGGCGTCCGGGTGCTGCCGATCTACGGCGGCGTCGCGTACGAGCCGCAGATCGACGCGCTGCGCAAGGGCGTCGAGATCCTGGTCGGCACCCCCGGCCGGCTCCTCGACCTGGCCAAGCAGAAGCACCTCCGGCTCGACCGGGTGCACGCGCTGGTGCTCGACGAGGCCGACCGGATGCTCGACCTGGGCTTCCTGGACGACGTCGAGAAGATCCTGGCGATGCTGCCGGAGGACCGGCAGACCATGCTGTTCTCGGCCACCATGCCGGACCCGATCGTCGCCCTGTCCCGGCGCTTCCTGCGCCGGCCGGTGACGATTCACGCCGGGCACACCGCCGAGACCGGCCCGTCGCCGCAGACCCAGCAGCTGGTCTACCGCACGCACTCGATGAACAAGGTCGAGATCGTGGCGCGCATCCTCCAGGCGGAGGGTCGCGGGCTGACCATGATCTTCACCCGCACCAAGCGGGCCGCCGACCGGGTGGCCGAGGACCTCGACTTCCGCGGTTTCGCGGTCGCCGCCGTCCACGGCGACCTGGGCCAGGGGGCACGGGAGCGGGCGCTGCGGGCGTTCCGGGCCGGCAAGATCGACATCCTGGTCGCCACCGACGTGGCGGCCCGTGGGCTCGACGTCACCGGCGTCACCCACGTCATCAACTACGACTGCCCCGAGGACCAGGACACCTACACCCACCGGATCGGCCGCACCGGCCGGGCCGGGGCGTCCGGTGTCGCGGTGACCTTCGTCGACTGGGACGACATGCCCCGCTGGCGGATCATCGACAAGACCCTCGGGCTCGACATGCCGGAGCCCCCGGAGACCTACCACACCTCCGCGCACCTCTACACCGACCTGGACATCTCCCGGGACATCAGCGGCACCCTGCCGACCGCCGAGCGCACCCGCGCCGGCCTGTCGGCCGAGGTCGAGGAGGACCTGGGCGGTGGCCGGTCGCGGCGCGGCGAGCGTGGCTCGCGGCGCGGCGAGGGCCGCGGCGAGGGCCGGGGCGAGGGCCGGGGCCGGGAGCGCCGCCGGGGTCGCGAGGGCGACAGCGGGGCGGTACCCGGTGGCGAGGCGACCGAGGCGTCCGCCGAGGAGGGCACCCGCAGCCCGCGCCGCCGCCGGCGCCGCCGGGCCGGCGAGACGGTCGCCGGCGAGGCCACCGCGGTGATCTCCGCCGAGGGTGGCGCCGAGCCGGCCGTGCCGGCCGCCGAGGGCGAGTCCGCCGCCAAGCCGCGCCGCCGCCGGCGCCGCCGTGGTGGCGGTGGTGGGGGCACCGGCACGCCGGCCGAGGCGACCGCCGACTGACCCGCGAGACATCCGACGTCCCCCGTACCGGTCACCCGGTGCGGGGGACGTCCCCGTTCCACCCGCCCCAGCCCGAGGAAGAGGAAGCCATGCCGGAACCGCTGGACGCCGCGCTGAGCGAGGTGCGGGCGCTGCTGCTCGACCCCGCCCTGACCCGGGCGGTCGCCGCCGGGCGTCGGCGCGGCCAGCGCCCCTCGGTGGTCCGCGCCGAGCTGCGTCCGGTCACCCTCAAGGGCGGCACCCGACTCCAGATCTCCACCTCCGACGGGGCCCGGCCGTACACCCGGAACGTGGCCCCGGGCGCGGAGGCCGGCACGGCGGTCGACGCGCTGCTCGCCGAGCCCTTCGGCAACTGGCACGTGGAGACCGCCGACAGCACGCTCCAGCTCCGGGTGACCAAGTCGGGCGAGGCGCAGGTGCACCGGGCCTCGGCGAGCCGGCCGGCGCCGGAGCCGGGCGGCCACGACCGGGCCAAGGACTGGCTGCTCGACCCCGGCGACCCGATCTTCGCCGAGATCGGCGGCTCGGCGGCCAAGCGCCGCCAGGTGGACGCGTTCCTCCGCGCGCTGGCCGCCACCCTTCCCGACGACCTCACCGGGCCGCTGCGCGTGGTGGACCTGGGCTGCGGCAACGCCTACCTGACGTTCGCGGCCCACCGCTATCTCTCCCAGCGCGGGCTGGACGTGACGCTGGTCGGGGTGGACGTCCGCGAGGACCAGCGTCGGCGCAACACCGAGCTGGCCGAGCGGCTGGGCTGGGCCGACCGGGTGAGCTTCGTAGCCGGCAGCATCGCCGAGGCGCGGGTCGACCCTGCCCCGGACCTGGTGCTCGCGCTGCACGCCTGCGACACCGCGACCGACGAGGCGCTGGCCCGCGCGCTGCGTTGGGGCGCCCGCTGGGTGCTCGCCGCACCGTGCTGCCACCACGACGTGGCCGCCCAGCTCCGGGCCCGCCCCGCGCCGGCGCCGTACGAGCTGCTCACCCGGCAGGGCATCCTGCGCGAGCGGTTCGCCGACGTGCTCACCGACGCGCTGCGCGCCGGCCTGCTCCGGCTGCACGGCTACCGCACCGAGGTGGTGGAGTTCGTCGACTCCCGGCACACCCCGCGCAACCTGCTGATCCGGGCCCGGCGCACCGGCAGCGCGCCGACCGACGACCAGCGCGCCGAGTATCGCGAGCTGGTCGACCAGTGGGGCGTCACGCCCCGGCTGGCGACGCTGCTCGCCGACCGCCCCTAGCGGCGGCGGTCGCCCCGGTTGCGCTCGCCCCGTTCGAACGCGGCCACCCGCTCGCCGGGCCCCCGGTTAGTGGCGCGGTCGGTCTCCTGCGACGCGGTCGGGAACGGCACCACCTTCGCCGACTCGTCGGCGTTGCCGACGGCGGCGAACGCGTTCCACGAGATGTCGACCAGCAGCCGCTTGAGTTCGGCGTGCCGGGCGGCGGCGCTGCGCTGGAGCGCCATCCGGGCGCCCAGCACCACGCCGACGAGCGTCGTGCTGACGGCGCCGGCCGCGGCGATCAGGTGCACGCCGGTCGCCGGATCGCCGTGCACGGCCAGCACCAGCAGCCAGATCCAGAAGCCGAGGGCGAAGACGCCGGCCTTGGCCACGAAGAAGAGGCTCACCGCTCCGGGGCGGTGGGGCACGGGACGGTCCGGCTCGGCCATGCTGCTCCTCGACATCTGATCGCTGCTCCCGGCGGTCCGTCGAGTTTAGTTGACAGTTAACAACTGTCGATGCCCCGAGGTGGTCCCGCCCACGGGACCTTCCGACCGATCAGTCAGTTACTTATCCCTACCGGCGTACTAGGCTCGGTGCCCAGAGTCGGGTGCTCCGGCGGAAAGGGACAGACCCCGGGGGATGGCTTCCGCAGAGGTTTCGCCGCAGATGGCCTTCGCGCGTTTCGTGCGTCGCGCCATCGATGACGCCCGCGAGGAGCGCGGCTGGACGGTGACCGATCTCGCCACGCACACCGGCGTGGGGCGGTCGACCGTGTTCCGGTGGCTGGCCGGCGACTGGCAGGACTACCCCGAGCTGGCCAAGGTGCGCGGCTTCTGCGCCGCCCTCGACCTGCCGGTGGCGGCCGCCTTCCGCGCGCTGGGCCTGCCCGACGCCGGCCCGGTGCCACGCCGCCGCGCCGAGGACGGGCCGGTGGAGGCCGACGTGCGGGTGATCCTGGAGCGGCTGGCCGACCCGAACGTCCCCGCCGAGGAGAAGCACCACATCCGCGATCTGCTCCGCTACCTGGCCCGCCGCCCGGTCCGCCGGGCGGGCTGACCAGCGGCTCAGGCCACCGACACGGTGAACGCGGCCGTGCGCACCACGCCGCCCACCTGGAAGTCCAGGAACATCCGGTAGCGGCCCGGCCCGGGCGCGGTCAGCCAGAAGGTCACCTCGTCGCCGTCGCGCACCGGCTCGGGATGCACGTGCAGGTAGCCGAGGTCGCCCTCGCGGAGCGCGACCAGGTGGCCGTACGCGCCGAGGTAGGGCTCCAGCGGCGCGGCCGCGCCGTCGGGGCCGGTGACCCGGAACCGCAACGGCACCGACTGCCCGACGGCCGGGGTGCCCGTGTAGCCGGCGGTGAACCCGTCGACCGTGGTCGAGGTGGCGGGGGCGGGCAGCGGCCGGGGCGCGTACCGGCCGGGCGCGGCCAGGTCGGCGCCGAGGATCACCGCGGTCTGCCGGCCGTCGTCGGCGACCGCGGTGAAGTCCGCGTACGCCCGCCAGGCGCCCGGCTCGGCCAGGGTCAGCGGCACCGACCAGGTGCCGTCGGCGGCCATGGTCGGGTGCAGGTGCTGGTAGCCGGTGAGGTCGCGCCGCACCACGATGAGGTGCATCGGCTTGTCGTGCACGACGGCGAACCGGGTGACTGCCCGCCGCCGCTCGTCCCTGATCTGGAACCGCAGCTCACCGGCCCGGCCGGGGGCGAACTCCACGGCCGACGGGGCGAGCGTGTAGCCGGCCGAGCTGATCGACAGGCCGGCCGCGTCCGTGTCGCCGCCCTGGGTGACGGTGGCCCCGCCGTGCGCGTGCGCCCCGGTGCCGGGGGCGTGGGTGTGCTCGCCGGTCACCGGGAGGGCCCCGGTGCGGGCCGGGTTCGGCGGTGGGTTCAGCCGGCCGAGACCGAAGCCCAGCAGCACGGCCAGCACCAGCCCGCCCACCGTCAGGGCGAGCCGCAGCGTCGCCCGGTCCACCTCGACGGGCCCGGACGGCGGCGCGTCCGGCCGCGGCTCCGTCAGGTCGGGGCCGGGCGGCGCGTCGGGGCCGGCGAGGGGCGGTGACTCAGGCAACGCCGGAGGCCAACTCGTAGCCCGCCTCGTCGACGGCGGCGCGGACGGTCTCGACGGGCAGCGGGGCGGCGCTCGTGACCGTGGCCGTGCCCGCGGCGAGGTCGATCCGGACCTCGTCGACGCCCGGCAGGGCGGACAGCTCCTCGGTGACCGCCCGGACGCAGTGTTCGCAGGTCATGCCGGTGACGGCGTACGTCTGGACCACGGGTCGCTGCTCGGTCATGGGCCCACGGTACCGCCGGCAGGGGGCCGGCCGACCGACGGTCCACCGACGGTGGCGACGCTCGCATTCCCGGAGCGGCCGGAACTTTCCGGGCCTGCGGAGCGACGGTTCAGCCGGCCACCGCGAGGGCCAGCGGCAGCACGTCGGGCGCGCCGGCCCGGCGCAGCAGCCGGGCCACCATGCTCATGGTCCACCCCGAGTCGACCAGGTCGTCGACGAGCAGCACCGGCCCGTCCAGCCCGGCCAGCGCGTCGGCGAGGTCGCCGGGCACCGCGAACGCGTCGTGCAGCGCGCGTACCCGCTGGGCGCTGTTGCCACGCGGCCCGCCGGCCCCGGCCGGGCCGGTCGGGACGACCCGGCCGAGCAGCGGCAGCCGGCCCACCGCGGCGATCCGCTCGGCGAGCGAGTCGACCAGCAGCGGCCGGCTGCGGGAGCCGACCGCGACCACGCCGACCGGGCGGCGCGGCCACGGGTCGTCGCCGTGCGCCCACGCCTTCAGCACCTCGACCACCGCCGCCGCCACGTCGTCGGGGACCGGGCCGTCCGCCGCGTCGGGCCCGACCAGGCCGCGCAGCCGCCCGCCCCAGCCCAGGTCGGACAGCCGTCCCACGGCCCGCCCGGGCAGCGCCTGCTCCGCCGGGGAAATGCGCCCCTTCAGAGGTACGCCGACCGCCTCCAGCCCGGTCGGCCAGAGCTTCTTCGGCGCGACCTCCACGCCGGGGCGGCCGAGGAAGGTCTGCGCGGCGGTGAGCGCGGCATCGGAGACCTCGGGGGCGAACAGCGGGGCGGCGCAGTTGTCGCACCGGCCGCAGTCCCCCGCCCCGGTGTCGTCCAGGCACTCCCGCAGGTAGCGCATCCGGCAGCCGGGCGTGGCCGCGTACTCCCGCATGGCCTGCTGCTCGGCGGTGCGCGCCTGGGCGACGCGGCGCAACCGGGCCTCGTCGTAGACCCAGGGCTCGCCGGTGGCGAGCCAGCCGCCGCGCACCCGGCGGACCGCGCCGTCCACGTCGAGCACCTTGAGCATCAACTCCAGCCGGGCCCGGCGCAGGTCGACCACCGGTTCGAGGGCCTGGGTGGAGATCGGCCGCGCGGTGTCCAGGGCGGCGAGCACGGCCCGGACCTGCTCCTCGGGCGGGAAGGCGAGCGAGGCGAAGTAGCGCCAGATCGCCGCGTCCTCGACGCCGGGCAGCAGCAGCACCTCGGCGTGCTCGACGGCCCGGCCGGCGCGGCCGACCTGCTGGTAGTAGGCGATCGGCGAGGGCGGCGCGCCCAGGTGCACCACGAAGCCGAGGTCGGGCTTGTCGAAGCCCATGCCGAGCGCGCTGGTGGCCACGAGCGCCTTGATCTTGTTGTCCAGCAGGTCCTGCTCGGCGGCCCGCCGGTCGGCGTCCTCGGCCTGCCCGGTGTAGGCGGCCACCGACCAGCCCCGGGCGCGGAGGAACTCCGCGGTCTCGCCGGCCGCCGCCACGGTCAGCGTGTAGATGATCCCGGAGCCGGGAAGCTGGTCCAGGTGGTCGGCGAGCCAGCCCAGCCGGTGCGCCGGGCTCGGCAGGTCCAGCACGCCGAGCCGCAGCGACTCCCGGTCGAGGGTGCCGCGCAGCACGAGGGCGTCGCCGAGTTGCTCGGCGACGTCCTGCGTGACCCGGGCGTTGGCGGTGGCCGTGGTGGCGAGCACCGGGGTGCGCTCGGGCAGGTTGGCGAGGAAGGTGCGCAGCCGCCGGTAGTCGGGGCGGAAGTCGTGCCCCCAGTCGGAGACGCAGTGCGCCTCGTCCACCACCAGAAGCCCCGTGGTGGCGGCCAGCTTCGGCAGCACGCCGTCGCGGAAGTCGGGGTTGTTGAGGCGTTCCGGGCTGATCAGCAGCACGTCCACCGCCCCGGCGTGGACCTCGGCGGTGATCTCGTCCCACTCGTCCAGGTTGGCCGAGTTGATGGTGCGGGCCCGGATGCCGGCCCGGGCCGCCGACTCGACCTGGTTGCGCATGAGCGCCAGCAGCGGCGAGACGATCACCGTGGGGCCGTGCTCGCCGCCCTCGCGGAGCAGCGCGGTGGCCACGAAGTAGACGGCCGACTTGCCCCAGCCGGTGCGCTGCACGCAGAGCACCCGCCGCCGGTCGACCACCAGCGCCTCGATGGCCCGCCACTGGTCCTCGCGGAGCCGGGCGTGCTCACCCGCCAGCCGCCGCAGCACCGCCTCGGCACGCTCCCGGACGGCCATCCGATCCTGACTCATCCGGCATTTCTACCAGGCGACCCGCCGGCGGTCCGAGTCACGCGGGCCGGGCGGGTGGCGGCTCGGGCGGCAGGAAGAGCAGCACGTCCCGCAGCAGTTCGGCCGCCGGGGGCGGCAGGTGGCACCGCCCGGCCAGCTCCTCCAGCGACCCGTACGGGCCACGCAGCCAGCGGTCGACCGCGATCTGGCGGCACTGGTCGGCGGTCAGCCCCGGCAGCGTCGCGAGCACCGGCTCGGGCACCGCGTTGACGTCGACCAGGCCGCCGTCGTCGTAGCCGCGCAGCAGGTCCGGGCGGCCGATGCGCAGCTCGACCCGGGCGGCCGGGTAGTGGTGCAGCAGGTAGCGGGCCTGCTCCCGGCGCAGCCGCCGCTGCTCGTCGGTGCGCTGACGGCCGGTCCAGAACAGCCCGCCGATGGCCCCCCAGAGGGTGGGGTTGAGCAGCACCACGTGCGCCGAGCCGAGCAGCCAGCAGATGCCCATCACGACGATGAGGTACAGGGCCTCCCCGTCGCTCATCTCCTCGTTCTCCGGGCTGTTGATCGCGAGGACCAACATGCTGAGGACGAGCAGGAAGTAGCCGATGCCGGCCAGGGCCAGCCGCCAGCTACGCCGCCACAGCGCGTACCCGAGGACCACCGCCCAGGTGAGCGAGCCGAACGACACCAGGGCGGTGGCCGTGCCGACGACGGTCGCGGCGAGCCGGACCCACCCGGGCGCCCGGCGTTCCGTCGAGGCCCCGGCCGGCCGGTTCATGGCGGCCAGGAGGGCGTGCGGAATCGGGGCCATCGGCGCGGCGCCCCAGCCCGGCGAGGCCGGCGGGAGCGGCGCCGGAGCGGGAGCCGGCCCGTCGGTGTCCACCGTCGGGACGGGCGCCGGCCGGACGGCGGCCGCTTCCGGCGCGGCGGCGTCGCCGGACCGGGGCGCCGGCACCGCCTCCGGGGCGGGCGGGAGCAGGGTCGGGTCGGAGCGGAGGATGCGCCGGTGCAGGTCCTGGAGCGCCTCGCCAGGCTCGATGCCGTACTCCTCGCGGAGCAGGTCGGCGAAGTCCCGGTAGGCGGCCAGCGCCTCGGCCTGCCGCCCGCCGCGGTGCAGCGCCAACATGAGCTGGTGGCGCAGCCGTTCCCGGACCGGGAACTCGGCCACCAGCTCGACCAGCCGGCCGACCAGCTCGCCGTGCCGGCCGCCGGCCAGCTCCAGCTCGGTACGCGTCTCCAGCGCGACGGCCCGCAGCTCGACCAGCCGGTGCCGGGCGGCGTCGAAGTACGGGCCGGTGAACCCGGTGAACGGCTCCCCCTGCCACCGCTCCAGGGCGGCGGTCACCTCGGCCAGCGCATCCTCGGTACGCCCCGCCTCGTGCCACTGCCGGGCCAACCGCACCCCCCGCTCGAAGTGGACCGCGTCGACGGCCTCCGGCGGGACCCGCAGCAGGTATCCGGCGTCGGTGAGGGTGAGCACCTGGGCCGGCGTCCGCGGCGACCGGTCGGGTTCGAGCACCCGGCGCAGCCCGGCCACGTACTTCTGCACCACGTTCGGGCCGTTCGCCGGGGGCTCCTCGGGCCACACCGCGTCGACGATCTGCCCGGTGGGTACGGGACGGCCCGCGGCGAGCAGCAGCACGGCCAGCACGGCCCGCTGCTTGCCGGGGCCGAGGTCGAGCGGGCGGTCCGCGTACCAGGCCCGTTGCGGGCCCAGGACCTCGAAGCGCAATGCCTCTGACATGCGAGTTTCCGCTCCTGTACCCCCCGGTCGCCCGCCGCGGCGGCCCACGGCAGTCGGACGGCAGCATAACGGCAGCGGGACGGCCGTGGCGGCCTGCGAGGATGCCCGTGCAACAGCCACCTGGGAAAGTGAGTCAAACGAGATGACGCAGCGTACCGGCACCGCCGCGACGTTCCGGCGGGTCGCGGCCCTCGCGACCGCCGTGCTGGCCGCCACCGCCCTGTCCGCGGGATGCGGCACCGGCGGAAGCACCGGATCCGGATCCAGCCCCACCGCGTCCCCGTCGGCCGACCCGAAGGCCGCGCTCCTGGCCGCCGTGCCGGACGAGAAGGACCCGGCCTTCCGCTTCTCCACGCTGGACGGCACCGACAAGTTCGTCGGCGTGGTGGACCCGGCCGCGCACGCCATGGAGCTGGGGATGACGCAGAAGAACGAGGACCCCGAGTTCACCATGGCCATGACGTTCCGGGTGATCGACGAGGACCTCTGGATGAAGGTCAAGCTGACCGGCATCCCCGGCCTGCACGACATGCTGAAGCTGCCGAAGCGCTGGATGGCGCTGGACCGGACCAAGCTCGACGACGCGTCGGAGGCGCCGGTCTACCAGAACGCCGACCCGGCGAACACCGCCGCGATCATCCGGACGGCGGACACGGTGGCGGACAAGGGCAACGGGACGTACACCGGCGTCGCCGACCTGACTGCCAACGCCGACGTGCAGAGCGCCTTCGACGGGGTGGACGTGGCGGCGCTGGGCGAGGCGGCGAAGAAGGTGCCGTTCACCGCGGTGGTCGGGCCGGACGGCAACCTCGCCTCGCTGACGCTGGACATCCCGGCCGCCGGCAAGCAGAAGGCCATGAAGCTGGTCACCCGGTACTACGACTTCGGCAAGGCGCCGAAGCTCACCGCGCCCGCCGGTGACCAGGTGCAGAAGGCGCCCGCGTCGGCTTACGAGGTGCTGAACGGCTGACCGTGACGTGAAGAGGGGCGGCGGCCGCACGGGGGGCCGCCGCCCCTTCCGCGTCTCAGCGGCTCAGCGGCCGAGGACGGAGCCGCCGTTGACGCCGAGCACCTGACCGGTGACGTAGCCGGCGGACGGGCCGACCAGGTAGCGGACCCCCCACCGCCTCGACCACCGCCGGCACCTGGGCCGGATCGGTCAGGTCGGCGGCCACCGCGGTGACGGCGCCCGCCCGCCCCGTCGACTCCGAGATCCGCGCGGCGGCCTCCGCGAGCACGTCCCCCCGCCGGGGGCTCAGCGGCGGCGGAGGGCCGTGAGGACGGGGGTCAGGCGGGTGCGGAGGCTGGCCAGGCCGCCGGGGAAGAAGTACACGGCCAGGATGAAGACGGTGCCGAGGACGAACAACGGCTGGCTCAGGGGGTGGCTCAGGAACGCCGGGAGGTTGTTGACGGCGTCGCTGGTGCCGAAGGCGGTGAGGCGGTGGTCCAGGTACATGTAGAGGATGCCGCCGAGCACCGGGCCCCAACGGGTGCCGGGGCCGCCGAGCACCACCATGACCAGCAGCGACAGGGTCAGCTCGCTGGACGTGACGTGCGGGCTGGCGCCGCCGACGATCAGGCAGTAGACCACCCCGCCGGCCGTGGCCAGGCCGCCGGCCAGGGTGAACGCGACCAGCTTGAACCGGTACGGGTCGAGCCCGAGCACCCCGATCCGCCGCTCGTCGTCGCGCAGACCGGCCAGCACCCGCCCGGTCGGCGAGCCGCTCACCCGGTGCACCACGAGGACCACGAGGGCCAGGTAGGCCAGTGCCAGCCAGTAGAGGTTCACGGTGTTGGTGACCCCGACCAGGGCGGCGGGCAGCCCCGAGACGTCCAGCGGCAGCCCCTCCTCGCCGCCGGTGAGCCCGCCGAAGTCCCGGGCCACCAGGATCGCCCCGACCTGGGCGAAGGCGAGCGTCACCATGGCGAACGCGATGCCGACCGTGCGCAGCGCGACCGCGCCGAGCAGCGCGGCGAGGATCGTCCCGCCGGTCACGGTCAGCAGCGCGGCCTGCCAGAGCGGCAGACCGGCCCGGGTGACCAGCACGTCGGTGCCGTAGACCCCGGCGGCGAAGTAGAGGGCGTGCCCGAAGGAGAGCATCCCGGTCCGCCCGAACAGCAGGTCGTAGCCGGCCGCCAGGCCGCCGAAGACCAGGCAGATGGCGAGCAGTTGCAGGGTGCCCGGCGAGTTCAGCGGGCCCTCGAAGACGCCCGGCAGGTTGACCGTGGAGTACGGCAGGATCGCCGCCACCACCAGGGCGACCAGCGGCGCGTACGGGCGCAGGCCGTGCCAGCGGGCGTGGCCGGGGGTCAGCTCGTCGGGCACTGCCGCGGGCGGGGCCGCCACCTCGGCGCTCTTGACCTCGGTCATGCGTGAGCCACCTTTCCGGCCAGGCCCTGCGGACGCAGCAGCAGCACCACGGCGAGCAGGCCGACCACGCAGAGGTCGCCCAGCCCGGACGTGCCGTAGTAGTTGACGAACTGTTGCAGCAGCCCCACCGCGACCGCCGCGTACGCGGACCCGACCACCGAGCCCATGCCGCCGATCACCACCACGATGAACGCGAAGATCAGCAGCGAGCCGCCCTGGCCGGGCGAGACGGTGCCGAAGTAGACCGAGCCGAGCGCGCCGGCCAGCGCGGCGGCCGCCCCGCCGATCGCGAAGACCAGGGTGAACGCCTTGCGCACGTCGATACCGAGCGCGGTCACCATCTCCCGGTTCTCCACGCCGGCCCGGATGATCAGGCCGTACCGGGTGAACCGGAGGAAGGCGAGCAACGCGCCGAGCACCACCGCGGCGGCGACGATCAGCAGGAGCCCGGCGTTCGGCACCTGGGCGCCGAGCACCGAGGTCACGTCGCGGGTCCAGCCGGGGCGCGGGAACGGCCGGGCGTCGGCGCCCCAGGTGGCCTGGAGCAGCGCCACCCCGGCCAGCGACAGGCCGACGGTGACCAGCACCTGCTCGATGGTGCGGGAGTAGAGCGGCCGGATCAGCACCAGCTCGACCAGCACCGCCACGGCCGCGCCGGCGAGCACGCCGAAGGCGACGGCCACCACGAACCCGAACCCGTCCGAGCCCGCCCCGGGCAGGTTGCCCGCCGCCCACCAGGTCGCGTACGCCCCGACGCCGAGGAAGAGGCCGTGCGCGAAGTTGAGCACGTCGGCTAGGCCGAAGACCAGGGAGAGGCCGGAGGCGACCAGGAAGTAGAGCGCCGCCAGGCCCAGCCCGGTCAGCGTCAGCAGGATCACCGTGCTCACGCCGAGCCACCCTTCGTTCGCGACTGCGGGGCTCGCAAACCCGGCTCACTCCTCGCGCTCACCGGCACCTCCGAACCGACACCCAGCAGCGACTTGGTCAGCGCGGTCTCCAGCAGCAGATCCTGCGCGTTTCCGGTCCAGGCGACCCGGCCGGCGGAGAGCACCACGGCATCCTTCGCCAGCCGTCGCACCACGGCCAGGTTCTGCTCGACCAGCAGCACCGGCACGGATTCCGCGACCCGTTCCAGCACCTCGGCCACCTCGGTCACCACCTTCGGCGCCAACCCCTTGGTCGGCTCGTCCACCAGCAGCAGCCGGTTGTCGTTGAGCAGCACCCGGCCGATCGCGAGCATCTGCTGCTGCCCGCCGGAGAGCGAGCCGGCCCGTTGCCGTCCGCGCCGGTCCAGCTCCGGGAAGAGGGCATAGACCTTGTCGTACGCCGGGGTGGTCCCCCGCCGCTCGGCCAGCCGCAGGTTCTCGGCGACGGTGAGCGCGGCGAAGACGCAGCGGTCCTCCGGCACGTAGCCGAGGCCGTCGCGGACCAGCCGGTGGGTGGGGCGGGCCAGCAGGCTGCGCGCGCCCATCCGGACGGTGCCCCGGACCTCGCCGTTGCGGGGGGTCAGCCCGACGATCGCGCGCAGCGTGGTGGTCTTGCCGACGCCGTTGCGGCCGAGCAGCACGGTCACCCCGGTCGGCGCGACTTCGAACGACACCCCCTGGAGGATGTGCAGCCCGGCGATCCGCACCGACAGGTTCTCGACGCTCAGGACAGGTTCGGTCACAGCGCCTCCCCCAGGTACGCCTCCTGCACGGTGGCGTTGGCCATCACCGTGTCCGGGGTGTCGCAGGCCAGCAGCGCGCCGTGGTGCATCACGGCGATCCGGTCGGCCAGCTCCAGGATCACGTCCATGTGGTGCTCCACCATGAGCACCGACCGGCCGCTGTCTCCGGTCAGCGACTTGATCACACTGACCAGCTCGGGCACGTCCTCGGCGCTCACCCCGGCCATCGGCTCGTCCAGCAGCATCACCCGGGGCTCCCCGGCGAGCAGCAGGGCGATCTCCAGCTTGCGCTTCTCGCCGTGGGCCAGGGTGCCGGCCAGCGCCGTACCCCGGTGCTGCAGGCCGACCCGGTCGAGCGCCGCGTCGGCGGCGGCGGCCACCTCCCGGTCGGCCGCCGCCCGCCGCCACAGCTTCATCGAGCCACCCCGGTGCGCCTGTACGGCGAGCCGGACGTTCTCCCGCACCGTCAGCGAACCGAAGACCGAGGACGCCTGGAAGGTACGCCCCAGGCCGAGCCGGGCCCGGCGGTGCGGGGGGAGGTCGGTGACGTCCGCCCCGTCCAGCAGGATCCGTCCCTCGGTGGGCCGGCGCAGGCCGGTGATCAGGTTGAACAGGGAGGTCTTGCCGGCGCCGTTCGGCCCGATCACGCCGAGGAACTCCCCGGGCGCGAGATCGAGGTAGACGGAGTCGACGATGGCGACCTCACCGATCCGCCAGGTCAGACCGCGGGTGGCGAGCACTAGGTCAGCCCTTCATCTGCGCGACCGGCGGCGCGCTTTCGTCACCGGTCAGGGTCTTCTGCGCGGCCGCCGTGAAGGCGGTGCCGCTGCCGGAGAGCTTCGCCTGGTACATCGGCTGGAGCAGCGCGTGGTCCTCGGCGCGGATGGTCATCTTGCCCTTGACGCCGTCGAACTGCCAGCCCTCCAGCGCCTTGATCATCTTGTCCACGTCGTCGCCGCCCTCCTGCACGGCGCGGACGACCATCTGGGCGGCGGCGAAGCCGTCCGGGTGGAACAGGTCGAGCGTGCCGCCCGGAATCTTGGCCTTGGCGGCCTTGGCGGCCTCGGTGTCGCTGGCCCCGTCGAAGTAGTGCGACAGGAAGGAGATCTTGCTGCCGGCCGCGCCGAAGGTGGGCCAGGAGGCGCGGATGTCCAGGCCGGTGACGACCGTGGTGGACGTGAGCACGCCCTGCTGGTCGAGGGTCTGCCACATGGCCGGGGCGGTGGTGCCGGCCCAGGCGACGAAGAGCAGGTCCGGCTTGGCGGCCTTGATCTGGCTGGCGAACGGGGTGAACTCGGTCGCGCTGGCCGGAGCCCGGACGCTGCTCACGGTCGCGCCGGCGCCGCCGATCACGGCCTTGACGGCGGCCTCGTTCGCGTCACCGAACGCGCCGTCCTGGGCGAAGACGACCACCTTCTTGCCGGCGGCGTCGCCGATGAACGACTTGGCGGTCACCACGTCCTGGTACGACTGCCGGCCCGAGCGGAAGGTGTACTTGTTCGCGCCGGTCACCGCGTCGGTGGCGGCCGGACCGGAGATGAACAGCACCTTGTTCTGCGCCGCGATCGGGGCGACCTGGAGGGCGACGCCGGACGAGGTGGAGCCGGCGATGATCTTCGTGCCCTTGCCGATCAGGTCCTTGGCCGCGGAGACCGCCTTCGCCGGGTCGCCCGCGTCGTCGACCTCGGTCAGCTCGATCTTCCGGTCACCGACCTTGCCGGTGCCCTTGGTGGCGAAATCGAGGCCGGCCTTGAAACCCTCGATGTACTGCTTGCCGTAGCTGGCCAGCGGACCGGACTGGGAATACACGAGGCCGACCTTGACCGGTGCGGCGTCGCCGCCGCCGGAGGCGGTGTCCTGCGGGCTGCCACAGGCCGTGGCCGCGAGCGCGGCCGCCATCACCGTGGCGGCGGAAAGGAACACCCGTCGCGTGTGCCGGATCGTCATTGCGACTCCAGGTGGGGACAGGGGGAAGTGTCAGTTGTCGGCTCACGCTAGAAGTGACGTCACGCACGGGCTATGTGGCCGAAACACACAAGTAACCAGGGTAGGGTGGCCGACCGTTACAACCATCCCCGGCCGGTGGATCGACGCCCCGTGCCCGGTGGCCGCCGGCACCACCGGGCGGCACGCCGCTGTGTCGCGTCCCGCCATCGATCCCGGGACGCGCGGCGGCCCGGCGGAGCGTTCCGCCGGGCCGCTGCCATGGGCTACGGGTCAGAGCTCGAGGCGTGCCTTCCGGCGCATCCGGCTGAGCCCGATCAGGAGCCCGCCGGCCGCCAGCAGGCCGCCACCCAGGGAGAGGGTCTGGGCCATGCTGTCGCCGGTGACCGGCAGCTCGGGCTTACCGCCCTTGCCGTCCCAGCCACCCTTGTCGTCCTTACCGTCCCAGCCGTCCTCGTGGTCCTTGTCGTCCTTGCCGTGCTTGCGGTGGTCGAACTTGCCGTCCCGAATGCAGATCGTGACGGTGGCCGGGTCGGAGACGACCTTCCGGTCGCCGTACTTGCCGGTCGCCCGAGCGGTGTTGACCACCTTGCCCTTCTTGACGTCGGCCCAGCTCACCACGTACGGCTTGACGGCGTGGCAGTCGGTGCTGGTGCCTCGCGCCAGCGTGGTGCTGTTGCAGTGCACGTAGCCGGCGGTCGGGTCGTGCACCCCGACCTTGGTGATCTTCACGGTTCCGGTGTTCGCCACCCGGTAGGTGTAGAAGATCTTGTCGCCCTTCGCTGCGAAGCCGTCGTTCGCACACTTCTTGTGGCAGTCCGACTCGACCCGCGCCTTCTTGTCGATCGACAGGCTGACCTGCCGGTCCCCCGGATATCCCGGGTCCCCTGGGTCGCCCGGATCCCCTGGGTCGCCCGGATCCCCGGGATCCCCGGGGGCGTCGGAGGCGGCGCAGGTGTGGGCGAGCACGAAGTTCTCGGCGGTCCCCGAGATCATCGCGGTGGCGCCGGTGAGCGTCCAGTCGGCCGGCAGCCGGATGAAGGCCCGGCTCACGCCCTCGAAGTCGACGATCTCGCTGTTCGGCGAGCCGGGGATCCGCCGCGTGACGGTGCCGCCCGGTGTGGTGAAGGTCGTCGACAGCGACTGGAAGACGCCGCTGGTCTGCGGGTCGCCGGAGAGGTCGAACACCCAGGTCTCCTCGTCCGGGAAGGGCCCGCCGCCCGGATAGCAGAACTGGGGAGCGTCCGCCGCCCTCGTCGGCACGTCGTCCGGATCGATGCTGATGGCCTGGGCGGCCAGGGCCGGCGTGCCACCCAGCAGCAGGGCGCCGGCCAGCAACCCGAAAGCTCCCAAGCGCACGCCGATGCTTGCTCGCCTGCTCGGCGCAGAGGTCTTTCTCATGTACATCCCCCGTGTCGTGGATCCTTGACACGGGTCGAAACGAGCATGAACCGGACATGTAACGCAAAGCAGACACGATTCCCTCGGACGGTGGAACGTCCCCCACCGCCGCAAGTGACTCGCCGACGCCTACAAACTTGATGTCGTGGACGACTCAACCACTCACCTGCCGCGCGCTGACTCAGCCGATCGGTCCTGAGTCGCTCCCGACATCAGCTCGAAAGGCTCCCGCGAGGACACCCCGACCTCGCCCGATCCATCCACGTCATCAAGTTCGTAGCGCGCGGCAGGACCACGCCCGGCCACCGCCGCGACCGCCGACACCCCCCACGGCCACCCCACGAAGGCCCCGCGAACCGGAAAGGCGCGTGGGGTGGCCGGCCGCAGCCGGTCACCCCACGTCGGGAGAGGCGCCGCGCCGGGGCCCCGAGCCGCCCCGGCGCGGACGCCGGTCAGAGCCCCGCGCGCGCCGCCACAGCCGTGTCCGGCTGGTCGGCGAAAGCGCCGTCCAGGCCCAGGCCGTAGAAGAGCTCGTACTCGGCGGTGATGTCGCCGCGGGCGTTCGGGTCGGCGCCGATCCGGAAGTCGACCGGCAGGAACTGGTTCTCGGCGCGGAAGGTCCAGGCGTGCACCAGCAGCTTCACCCGGTGCGCATCGCGGATCACCGAGGTCGGCGCGAGCAGCTTGCCGGCGGCGTCCCGGGGCACGATCAGGTTCTTGTTGAGGCCGACGCCGTCGGCGTAGGTCGCCACCCAGGCCAGGCCGGCCGCAGTGGCCAGGTCCGCGTAGCCGCGTGGGTCACCGGCGGCGGTGAAGTCGTAGGGCGCGCCGGCCGCGTCCATGAGCTGCACCAGCCGCACGTCGATCATCCCGTCGAGCTTGCGCAGGTTGGCCGTCTCGAAGCTCTGCACGAAGACCGGGTCGTCGCGGTGGGTCAGCTTGTTGGCCTTGAGCGTGGCGACCAGCGGCTCCTCCAGCGCCAGCCCGATGGCGGCGAAGTAGCTGGGGTGCTTGGTCTCCGGGTAGACGCCGATGGTCCGGCCCCGGGCCTTCGACTCGGCGCGGGCCAGGTCGATGACCTCCTGGAAGGTCGGCACCTGGAACTTCCCGTCGAAGGCGGTGTTGGCCACCCGTACCTGGGGCAGCCGCTCCTTGGCGCGCAGCGTCCTCAGCTCGGCCAGCGTGAAGTCCTCGGTGAACCAGCCGGTGACCTTGACCCCGTCGATGGTCTTCGTCGCCTTCCGGGCGGCGAATTCCGGGTGGGCGGCCACGTCGGTGGTGCCCGAGATCTCGTTCTCGTGCCGGGCGACCAGCACGCCGTCCTTCGTCGAGACCAGGTCCGGCTCGATGAAGTCGGCGCCCTGGCGGATGGCGAGCCGGTAGGCCTCCAGGGTGTGCTCCGGACGGTAGCCGCTGGCACCGCGGTGGCCGATCACGATGGGCCGCTGGACCGCGCGGGCCCGCTCGGCGCCGGGCTCCGGGTCGGCCTGGGCGGCCACCGCCGGGGCCACCACGGCCGCCGCGAGCAGCGCGCCGGCCACACCGAGGGCGGAAAGGGTACGTCGCAACGCCGTCTCCTGTCGTCGAGGGATGCCCACAGCAGACCGGGTGCGGTTGACGGGCAGTTGGTCGGTTCCTGACCTGCCGGTGAATCTCCGGACGGAAGATGACCTGGTGCGCCGCCTGCTCCGGAACCCCGTACGGCTGGTGCCGTTCGGGTTCCTGGCGGTGATCCTGCTCGGCACCGGCCTGCTGATGCTGCCCTGGGCCACCAGCGAGAGCCGCTACACCCCGTTCGTCACGGCGCTGTTCACCTCGACCTCGGCGGTCTCGGTCACCGGCCTCGCCGTTAATGACACGCCGAACTACTGGAACGACTTCGGCCTGGTCATGATCACCGTGCTCACCCAGCTGGGCGGCCTGGGCATCCTGACTGTCGCGGCGCTGGTGATCCTGGTGGTCTCCCGGCAGCTCGGCCTGCGCAACCGGCTGCTGGTGCAGGCCGAGACCGCCGAGTTCGGCCTCGGGGACGTCCGCTGGCTGCTGGTCCGGATCGTCGCGACGGTCTTCGCCACCGAGGCGGTGATGACCGCGCTGATCACCGGCCGGCTCTGGCTGGTCTACGACTATCCACCGGGGCAGGCGCTCTGGTTCTCCGGCTTTCACGCGATCCAGGCGTTCAACAACGGCGGCTTCACCCTCTACTCGGACGGCCTGGTCGCCTTCTCGCGCGACCCCTGGGTGGCACTGCCGCTCGGCCTGGGCGCGATCGTCGGCGGTCTCGGCTTCCCGGCGCTGTTCGAGGCGGTCCGGGAGTGGCGCAAGCCGAGTCGCTGGGCGATCGCCACCAAGCTGACCATCTGGGGCAGCGTCGTGCTGATCGGGCTGGGCTTCGGGTTCCTGCTGCTCGCCGAGTGGACCAACTCGGCCACCATCGGCACCTACGACGCGGGCGGCAAGGTGCTGGCGTCGTTCACCCAGATCGCGCTGAGCCGCACCGGCGGTTTCGACGTGATCAACACGGACCGGCTGGCCGAGGAGAGCTACCCGCTGCTCATCGTGTTGATGTTCATCGGCGGCGGCAGCGCCAGCACCGCGGGCGGCATCAAGGTGTCCACGTTCTTCCTGCTCGCCTTCGTGATCTGGGCCGAGCTGCGCGGCGAGCCGGACGTGAACGTGGGCGGCCGCCGGGTGGCCACGGCCAGCCAGCGCCAGGCGATCACGGTGTCACTGCTCAGCGTGGCGCTGGTCGGCCTCGGCACCATCCTGCTGATCCTGTTCACCGACGACGTGCGCAACTTCGCCGCGCTCTTCGAGGTGACCTCCGCGTTCAGCACCACGGGTCTCTCCACCGGCCTCGCCCCGCAGCTCTCCCAACCCGGCCAGTACGTGCTCATCGTGCTCATGTTCATCGGCCGGGTCGGCCCGCTCACCCTCGGGTCCGCGATCGCGTTGAACACCCGGCGACACCTGTACCGCTACCCGGAGGAGCAACCCATTGTCGGCTAGGAGGACGGACGACAACAGCGTCGTGGTGATCGGCCTGGGCCGGTTCGGCTCCCGGCTCGCCGGCTCACTGCTGCAACTCGACCAGGACGTGCTCGCCATCGACCACGAGCAGGAACGGGTGCAGCGCTGGGCGTCCCGGCTGGACCGGGTGGTGCAGGCGGACACCACCGAGGAGAGCGTGCTGCGCCAACTGGGCGTCGCGGACTTCGGGCGGGTGGTGGTGGCGATCGGCGCCTCGGTCGAGGCGAGCGTGCTGACCGTGCTGGCCCTGACCGAGTTGAAGATCCCGCAGATCTGGGCGCGGGCCACCTCGGAGAAGCACGCGAAGATCCTGCACTCGGTGGGCGCGCACCACGTGATCTTCCCGGAGGCGGAGACCGGCGAACGGGTCGCGCACCTGATCGTCAGCCGGATGCTCGACTTCATCGAGTTCGGCGACGACTTCGCCATCGCCAAGGTCCGCGTGCCCGCCTCGCTGGTCGGCCGGTCGCTGCGCGAGCTGACCCCGACCGAGCGGTACGGGGTGATGGTGGTCGGCGCCAAGCTGCCCGGCGAGCCGTTCCGCTACGCCGGCCCGGACACCGTCATCCAGCCGGACAGCGTGCTCATCGTGGAGGGACCGATCGGCCGGGTGCAGCAGTTCGCCGCGCTGGGCTGACCGTCACTTCTTCCTGCCCTTGTCGCCGTGCCCACCCCCCTTCGACCGGTCTACCTGCCTTTTCCCTTGCCACTCTCCCGGCCCTTGCCGGACTTGTCGGGTATGGCCTTGGCGGTCTTCGGGGCGGTCTTCGCCGGCGCCTTGGCGGGCGCCTTCGGGGGTGCCTTGGTGGGTGGCGCGGTGGTCGGCGCCGACCCGGCGACACCGGACACCTGCACGCCGCAGGTGCTCTCCCCGATCTTGAACTCCACCGGCAGCGGGTTGCCCCCGGTGTAGCTGCCGGTCAACGAGACCTTCTTCGAGGCGCCCGGGGCCAGCGCGGCGTCGGTGGCCGGCGGCTGGAGCAGCACCGTGCTCCCCTGCTGGCGTACCGCCGGCTGGGCCGCGCGGACCGTCTGCTTGCCGGGGAAGGTGAAGCTCATGGTCCAGTCGCGCAGCTCGCGGGTGCCGATGTTGGTGAGGGTCAGGTCCGCGGTGAAGTCCTTGCCGGAGTCCCGGCGGAGCACGTAGTCGACGGCGCACGGGATCGGCTCGGGCAGCCCCATCCGCGCCTCGGTCGGCTCCACCCCGCCGCTGGCCGGGCTCTTCGAGGTCACTCCCCACAGGGTCGCGGTGACCGCGATCAGACCGGCGGCGGCCACCCCGGCCTCCACCTTCCGCCGGCGGGCCGCGGCCCGCCGGGTGCGGGTGCGGACGGCCGAGAAGGGCAGCGCGTCGGTGGCCGTGGACCAGGGCAGGATGGTGGTGCCCGCGTTCTCCATCAGCGCCGGGTCGAACTGGCCGAGCGCCGGGGAGACCGGCACGATCGCCGCGATCCCCGCCGCCTCGGCGAGCGTACGGGCCACCTCGGCGGTGGCCGGGCGGTCCTCCGGGCGCTTGGCCAGGCAGCGCCGGACCAGCTCGGCCACCTCGTCGGGGAGGCCCACCACCGGGGGCATCGGGTCCGGATCGTTGTACATGTGGGCGCGGAGCATCTGGGTGGTGGTGCTGGCCTGCCAGGGCAGCCGGCCGGTGAGCATCCGGTAGAGCAGCAGGCCGACCGCGTAGACGTCGGTGGCCGGGGAGACCTGGCCGTTGTCCAGCCGCTCCGGCGCCAGGTAGGCCGGGGTGCCGAGCAGCGCGCCGTCCGGGCCCTTCTCGCTCTCCCCCACCAGCGCCGAGATGCCGAAGTCGACGACCTTCACCCCGGTCGGGGTGAGCATGACGTTGCCGGGGGTCACGTCCCGGTGCACCACGCCCCGGGCGTGCGCGGTGGCCAGCGCCGACGCCACCTCGGCGCCGATCGTCACGGCCTCCCGCCAGGGCAGCTGCCCGCCCCGCCCGAGCCGGCTGCTCAGCGGCCCGCCGTCGACCAGCTCCATCACCACGTACGGGACGGTCAGCCCGACCTGCTCGGACTCGCCGTAGTCGTACACATTGGTGATGTTGGGGTGGCAGAGCCGCGCGGCGGCCTGCGCCTCGATCCGGATCCGATGCCGGAACGCCTTGTCGCTCGCCAGCCGCGAGGCGAGCACCTTGATCGCCACCTGCCGGCCGAGCACCTCGTCGTAGCCGCGCCAGACGACCGACATGCCCCCCGCGCCGAGCTGCTCGACCAGCCGATACCGCTCACCGAGCAGCTGCGCGCCGTTCCTGACCGCTGCACCCATGGTCGGTCCAGTTGCCCGGGGTTGGCCCCCGTACACCTGGTGGGTCGAAATCGGTCAACGAAATCACCCGTTCAGGCGGTCGCCAGGAGCTGGTCCACCGGCGCGTAGTCGTCGGTGAGCGCCTTCGCGTCCCCGACGAACGCGGCCACCTTCGCACCGTCGAGCAACTGCGCCGGCTCCGGGAGCAGCCGCAGCTGCGCCGGAATCCCGGCCAGCGGCAGCGGCGCGTCGGAGGCCACGATGAGGAAGTTCGCGCCGTGCTGCCCGGCGATCGCACCGGGCGGGGCGATCAGCGCGACGTGGCGGAACTCGGCGGCCACGGTGGCCAGCTCGGCCCGGATGAACCGGCCCGGCGGGTAGTCGATGACGTTCTGCACGTAGATGCCGTCCGGGCGGAGCACCCGGCGGATGTCGGCGGCCATCTCCCGGGTGGCCAGGTGCCAGGGCACCACCAGGTGACCGAAGGCGTCGCCGACGACGAAGTCGCGGCTGTCGCTGGGCTCGGCCCCGAGCAGCACCCGGGCGTCCCCCACCCGGGCGCGCAGCTGCGGCCCGGTGCGCACGCCCAGCTCACGCCGGTCCAGCTCGACCAGGCCGCCGTCGATCTCGAAGACCAGGTTGTCGCTGCCCGGTCGGGTCGCCGCCAGGTAGCGCGGCATGGTGAAGCCGCCGCCGCCCAGGTGCAGCGCGTCCATCCGCTGCTTCGCCGGCCGGGCCAGGTCCGCGACCAGGCCGATCCACTGGGTGTACGCGTACTTCAGGCGGGTGGGGTCGGCCAGGTCCACGTACGAGTGCTCGGCCGAGTTGAGATAGAGCGTCCGGCCCTGGGTCCACTGCCCGTCCACCTCGACCCGGGCGCAGTGGTACGCGGTCTCCACGTCGCACGGGTTCGGGGCGACCGCGGAGAGACCGGCCCCGGCCAGGCCGAGCACCGCCAGGGCGGCCTTGGCCCGGGTCGGACCGGGCAGCGCCGTCCCCGCCCCCCGGCGCAGGTACGCCCCGAGCACCAGCCCGGTCACCCCCAGCACGCCGGCCAGCGCCAGCACGATCACCGTGCTGGGCAGCGCCGCCACCAGCACGAAGCCGGTGGCCAGGGTGGCCGTGATGCCGCCCAGCGTGCCGATACCGGAGAGCCGGCCGACCACCTGCCCGGTGCGGCGCAGGTCGGCGAGCTGGAGCTTCACCACCAGCGGGGTGACCCCGGCAAGCAGCGCCGCCGGCAGCAGCACCGCCAGCGCGGTCAGCAGGAGCACCGCGCTCGCCGCGCCGCCGCGCAGCGCCTCACCGGCGTAGCGGACCACGGGCAGGGTGACCGCGGTGGCGATGCCGGCCAGCACCAGGGCCGGGGCGAGCAGGGAACGCGGATCCCGCCGGTCCGCCAGCCAGCCGCCCATCCACGCCCCGTATGCGATGGCGCCCAGCGCCATGCCGATCACCGAGCTGGTCACCTGGAGGGTCACCCCGACGTACGGGCCGACCAGGCGGAGCGAGACCGTCTCCAGCACCAGCACCGCCCCGCTGGAGAGGAAGACCAGGAACGCGGCGAGCCCGTTCGGCAGAGCCCGAGGCGGGACCGGCGCGTTCGGCGCCGGCTCCGCGACGACGTCGGACGATGTGCTGCTCACCGTGGCGATGCTACGCAGCGTTCCCGGCGGACGCGTCAATACATCGAGATGTGAACATGGTTTGTGTGGTCCGCGGCGGGACTGCCACCCCCGCTGTACGACCGCCAGCCGGTGTTCGGCATCCAGATCTGCCGGTACCAGATGACGTACATGATGCCGAGCCGGCTCGCGTTGTTCTTGGCCCAGCTGGCCAGGCTGTCCCCGTACGCCTTGTCGCCGCCCGTGGCGGAGACGTCCTCGAAGCCGCCGGTGGCGGCGGCGAAGTCGCAGGCCCGGCCCTTGGGGTGCTCGCCGTCCCCGCCGCTGCGGTGGCAGGAGGCGTAGCGCTTGTAGCCGGCCGCCTGGGCCTGCTGGAGCATGTGCAGGGTGCGCGGGGTGATGCAGCCGTCGGCCGGCGTCGGGTCGTTCACCGAGCAGGACTCCGACGGCCACGAGCCGTCCGGGTTGCGCGGCGCCGGCTTGGCCGACGACGAGCTGCCGCTGAAACCGGAGCCGGAGCCGGAGCTGACCTTGGCGAGCGCCACCTCGGCGTCCCGCTTCTTCTTGGCCAGCACGGCGAGCTGCTTCTGCTGCTCCCGGACCTCGGTGTCGATGGCCACCTTGGCCTCGGCGGCCTGGGCCTTCGCCTCGGTGAGATCGTGCAGGCGCCTGCTGTCCCGCTGGGCCATCATGTCGAGCTCGGCCGCCCGCTGGAGGAACGCGTCCGGGTCGGAGCTGGCCAGCAGCATCGACGTCGGGGTCAGCCGGCCGAACCGATAGGACTGCGAGGCCACCTCGCCGACCTGCGCGGACAGCTCGACCAGGCGCACCTCGAGCTGCTTGAGCTGGCCGGTCAGCGCCGCCTGGCGGCGCTTGGAATTGTCGAGCCGGTTCTTGGCCTCGATGTGGCCCTTCGCCGCCGCCTCCAGGGCCGCCCGGAGCTGCTTGCTGCCACCCTCGTTCGGGGCGCTCGGGGTGGGCGCGGCGGCGGCCGCCCCGGCCGGGGCGAGACCGGCGCCCAGCAGCACGGCCGTCGCGGCGAGCAGGGCGAGCAGTGACCGGCGGACGGGCCGGCTGGTGAGCCTGGTCCTGGGCACGTAGAGGTCCTTCCGTCGACCGCCGGCCCCCCCGATTCGACCTTGCGCGGCGGCGGCTCCACCGGCGCCGGGCGGCGGCCTGCTGGCGGAGACCGCCGGTCACGATACCGGACCGCGCGCTCCGCGCCATGCCCCCGACCTCGGCGGACGCCGATCGTCCACGGACCGTGCCGGAGCCGTCGCGGACCGCACGCTCAGCCGCCCAGCAGGGCGGCCCGGACCTCGTCCCAGATCTCCTCGCTGGCCGCGACCAGCAGGCCCCGGCCCTCGTCGGCCGGGTGGTAGTCGGTGCCGTCGAACCGGCGGGCCACGCCGCCGGCCTCCCGGACCAGCAGCGTGCCGGGGGCATGGTCCCAGGGCAGGGTGCGCCAGAAGAGCACGAACTGCTGCGCGCCGGTGAGTACGTCCAGGTATTCCCGGCCCGCGCAGTGCTGGCCGGGCAGCAGCTCGCCGAGCCGCTCGCCGCCCGCCTCCACGCTGCGCCGGAAGTCCGGGGGCAGGAAGCGGGTCATGGCGGTGCCGCGCAGCGCGCCCACCGCCGGGTCGCGCCCGGCCGTGCGCACCGGCGTGCCGTCCAGCCGGGTGCCGTCGCCGACCCGGCAGGTGGCCATCGTGCCGTCCAGCGGGTCGTAGACCCACGAGGCGACCGGCGCCCCGTCGGTCAGCAGCGCCACCATCAGGGCGAACGGGCGCCGGCCGGCGGCGAAGTTGGAGGTGCCGTCCACCGGGTCGACCAGCCAGACGTCCCCTTCGCCGCGCAGGTGCCGCAGCAGGGACGGGTCCTCGGCGACCGCCTCCTCGCCGACCACCACGGAGTCGGGGCGCAGCCGCCGCAGCCCGGCGGAGATCAGCGCCTCGGCCTTCCGGTCCGCGACGGTGACCACCTCGCCGGGCGCCTTCTCGGAGATGTCGGCGTCGTCGAGGCGGCGGAACAGCGGCACCACGACGTCGGCCGCGGCCTCCCGCAGCAGCGCGCCGACCTCGTCCAGCAGCGGGTCAGCCACGCGGCGGCAGCTTGACCACGCTGACGAAGAACTCGTCGATCTGGCGGACCACCGAGATGAAGCGCTCGAAGTCCACCGGCTTGGTCACGTAGGCGTTGGCGTGCAGCTGGTAGCTGCGCAGGATGTCCTCGTCGGCCTGGGAGGTGGTGAGCACCACGACCGGGATCCGGCAGAGCTGCTCGTCGTTCTTGATCTCCGCCAGCACCTCACGGCCGTCCCGCCGGGGCAGGTTCAGGTCGAGCAGGACCAGGTCGGGGGTCACCGCGTCCGCGTACTGGCCCTCCCGGCGCAGGTAGGCCAGCGCCTCGGCGCCGTCCGAGACGACCGTGAGGCGGTTGCGGAGCTTGTGCTCCTCGAACGCCTCCTGGGTCATCAGCACGTCGCCCGGGTCGTCCTCGACGAGCAGGACCTCGATCGGGCTCTTGCCGTCCGCCGGCGCGGTCATCCCACCGTCTCCTTCATGCCACCCGTTGTACCGTCTCGGGCCGCCCCCTCGGGCGCCTCTTCCCGTGCCGCGCCGTCCGGCTGCCGGGCCGCGCTCACCGCGGCGTCCTCGGCGCCGTCCCCGGTCGCCGCCCCGTCCCCGGTCGACTCCTCATCCCCGGCCGGCTCCGCCGCCCGCGCCGCCTCGACGTCCTCGGGCAGGGCGGGAAGGGTGAACCGGATCGTGGTGCCCTCCGGGGTGTCGGTGTCCACCCAGACCCGGCCGCCGTGGTACTCCACGATCTTCTTGACGATGGCCAGCCCGATGCCGGTGCCCGGGTAGGCGTCCTTGGAGTGCAGCCGCTGGAAGATCACGAAGATCTTGTCGGCGAACTCCGGTTCGATCCCGATGCCGTTGTCCCGGCAGCTGATCTCCCACTCG
Source organism: Micromonospora sp. NPDC004540 (assembly GCF_040610095.1). Lineage (NCBI taxonomy): Bacteria > Bacillati > Actinomycetota > Actinomycetes > Micromonosporales > Micromonosporaceae > Micromonospora > Micromonospora sp. NPDC004540. Next base: position 31,936 of record NZ_JBEXLR010000027.1, on the reverse strand, counting down.
TCGTCGACCAGTCGGGCCGAGACGTGCACCCTCGGCGGCACGTCGGGGCGGCGGAACTTGATCGAATTGCTGACCAGGTTGGCCAGCAGGTTGGTCAGCAGCGGCTCCTCGCCGCGGATCACCGGCAGCCGGTCCCAGGTCAGCTCGGCGTCGGCGTACTGCCGGGCCGCCTCGGTCTGCCCGGCCACGTCGCCCATCACCTTGTTCATGTCGACCTCGGTGAAGCCCGTGGTGAGCCGGCCGATCCGGGAGAACGCGAGCAGGTCGTTGATCAGCCGCTGCATCCGCTGCGCGCCGTCCACCGCGAACGCGATGTACTGGTCGGCCCGCTCGTCGAGCTGGCCAGAGTAGCGCCGCTGGAGGAGCTGACAGAAGCTGGCCACCTTGCGCAGCGGCTCCTGGAGGTCGTGCGAGGCGACGTACGCGAACTGCTCCAGGTCACGGTTGGAGCGGGTGAGCTCCTCGGCCTGCTTCTGGAGTTGGCTGTTGACCCACTCGATGCGCTCCCGCGCCTCGCGTACCTCGTCCAGCTCTCGGGCGATCTTCTGCCGCATGAGGTCAATGTCGTCGGCGAGCAGGCGGAACTCCGGCGGGCCGGACCCCTCGATGTGGTGCCGGTAGTCACCCGAGGCGACCTCGCGCACCTGGCCGACCAGGCCGGCCAGCGGCCGGATCAGCATCCGGTCCAGCGAGAGCAGCAGGACCGCGCCGGCCACCGCCACCACCAGGGCCGCGATGATCAGGAGCACCACCAGCACGTTGCTGGTCGCGTTGACCTTGTCGGCGGTCTTCTGCCGGACCTCCAGGATCTCGCCCTGGAGGGTGTCCACCGCGGACCGGATGCCGTCGAACTGCTGCCGGGTCTGGTCGGTGATCAGCGCCTGGCCGGCGGACGGGCCGCTGCGCTCGGTGGTGGTGATCACCGGCTCGGCGACGTCGACCCGCCACTGCGCCGCCCGCTGCTCGACGACACCCACCTCGCGCAGCACGTCGGGGTAGTCGACGGCGAGCTTCCTCATCTCGGCGACGGTGTCCCGCTCGCGTTGCTGGCCGTCCTGGTAGGGCTCCAGGTCGTTGCGGTCGGCGTTCACCGCGTACCCGCGGACGGCGGTCTCCTGGTCGAGCAGGGCGCTCATCAGCTCCTGCGCCTGGACCCGCAGCGGGCCGGTCTTGAGCAGCACCGCGTCGATGTTCTGCTGGTTCTTGGCGGCGAGGGTCGCCTCGGCCGCGGCCAGCCCGAGCAGCAGCACCAGCACCACGCCGAGCAGCGCGCCGACCCGCCGCCGCAAAGTCCACCCCTGCTGGTACGCCCTCACAGCACAGTCTCCGTTCGCGACTGCGGTGCTCGCAAAATCGGCTCACTCCTCGCGCTCACCGGCCACCCCCGCGGGTGAGCAGCAGCATGGCCACGTCGTCGGCGAGCGGGCCGCCGTTGAGCTGCTCGGCCCGGCCGACCAGCCAGGCGGGCAGCTCGGCCAGGGGCACCGCGCGGTTGGCGGGGTCGGCGAGCAGGTCGGTCAGCCCCGGCACGTCCAGCCGGTCGTCTCCGCTGCCCACCCGACCCTCGATGAGGCCGTCGGTGTACATCAGCAGGGACCAGTCATCGGTGTCGAACTCCAGGTCGAAGGCAACAGGCCGGCGGGGCCGTACGCCGAGCAGCAGACCGCCCCGGGCCGGCACCGGGGCGACCTTACCCCCGCTGAGCAGCAGCGGCGGCGGATGACCGGCGAGTCGCACGGTGGCCCGGTTGGCCGCCAGGTCGAGCCGGACGGTGGCCACCGTGGCGAAGATCTCCTGGAGCCGGCGCTCGCTCATCAGCACCTGCTCCAGCGCGGGCAGCACCTCGTCGTCCGGCACCCCGGCCAGGACCAGGGCCCGCCAGGCGACCCGCAGCTCGACGCCCAGGGCGGCCTCGTCCACGCCATGGCCACAGACGTCGCCGACGATCAGGTCGATCCGGTCCGGCCGGGTCTGCACCACGTCGTAGAAGTCGCCGCCGATCAGCGCGGCGTGCCGGCCGGGGCGGTAGAAGGTGTGCACCGACACCTGGTCGGTGGTCATCAGCGGCTGCGGCAGCAGGCCGCGCTCCAGGCGCGCCGACTCGGCCTGGCGCAGCTCCACCTCGCGCAGCCGGCGGGCGTTCTCGTCGGCCCGCTTGCGCTCCACCGCGTAGCGCAGCGCCCGCGTCAGCAGGACCCCGTCGACCTGCCCCTTGACCAGGTAGTCCTGCGCGCCCTCGGCGACCGCGACGATGCCCAGGTGCTCGTCGGAGCGGCCGGTGAGCACGCAGACCGCCGCCCCGCTGGCCATCTCCAGCACCTGGCGCAGCCCGTCCAGGCCCTGCGCGTCGGGCAGGCCCAGGTCGAGCAGGACGCAGTCGACCCCCATCACCCGCTGCCGGGCCTCGCTGAGACTGGTGGCGACCAGCAGGTCGATCATCGAGTTGGTCTCGGCGAGCAGCTCGCCGACCAGGAAGGCGTCACCCTCGTCGTCCTCGACCAGCAGGACCCGCAGCCGCTCGCCGGGCGGCACGCCGACGTGTCGCCCGAGCCCGGCCTGCGGCACGACGGGGGCGCCGGGCAGGCCGGTCCCCCGGTGCGGCCGGGTCACCGCCGCGAGTCGCGGGAGTTCGCTGGTGATGTCGGGGCTCCTTCCGAGTGGCCCGCTGATCCTTTATCAGACGACGGTCGCACACAACACGAGCGAAGTCGGCGCGGGCGGAGCGGGCAAACCCGCCCAACGGACAGCGGCACGGCCGACGCCCGATGTTACGCCGCGACCGGTGTCCGGCCGGGATCACACCGGCCGGTGGGAGTGCCGCCGCAGGCCGCGGGGGTGCAGGATGATGGCCACCCCCGAAGCACCCCGAGGAGTCACCCGTGGGCGTACCCCCCACCCGCCCCGCCGACCGCGCGCCGGCCCGGCCGGTTCCTCCCGCCCGACCGGCCGACCGGGCGCTGGCCCGGCCGCGCCGGCGGCTGCCCGCCGCGCTCGCCGCGCTCGCCGCGCTGCTCGCCGTGGGCGCCGGCGTCCTGGTCGACCTGGCCACCCCGGCACCCCGTCCCGCCGACGCGCCCGCGGACGCGTTCAGCGCCGAGCGGGCGTACCAGAACGTCAAGGTCATCGCGGCGCGGCCGCACGTGGCCGGCAGCGCCGCCAACGACCAGGTCCGCGAGCACGTCGTGGGCGTGCTGCGCGGGCTGGGCCTGGAGACCGAGGTGCAGGACGCCGTGGCCCCGGAGGCCGGGCAGCTCAGCGGGGCGGCCGGCGGCGCGACCCTGGCCCGGGTGCGCAACGTGGTGGCCCGGCTGCCCGGAACCGACCCGACCGGGCGGGTCTTCCTGGTGGCCCACTACGACTCGGTGCAGTCCGGGCCGGGCGGCAACGACGACGCCGCCGGCACGTCCACGATCCTGGAGGTGGCCCGGGCGCTGGCCGCCGGCCCGCGCCCCCGCAACGACGTGGTCCTCGTGCTCACCGACGCGGAGGAGGCGTGCCTGTGCGGAGCCGCCGGCTTCGCCGCCGACCACCCGCTGGCCGCCGACGGCGGCGTGGTGCTCAACCTGGAGGCGCGCGGCTCCACCGGCCCGGTGATCATGTTCGAGACGTCCCGGAACAACGCGAAGCTGGTGGAGGCCTTCGGCCGGGCCGCCCCGCACCCGGTGGGCACCTCGTTCGCGGTGGAGATCTACCGGGCGCTGCCCAACGACACCGACTTCACGGCCTTCCTCGACCAGCGGTTCGTCGGGCTGAACTCGGCGTACATCGACGGGGGCGCGGTCTACCACACCCCGCTCGACGTGCCGGCGGCCATGAACCGGGGCAGCCTCCAGATGCACGGCGACAACGCCCTCGGCCTGGCCCGCGAGTTCGGCCGGACCGACCTGCGCGACCTGCGCTCCGGCCACGACGACACCTACTTCCCGGTGCCCGGCGGGCTGGTCCGCTACCCCGGCTGGCTGACCCTGCCGCTGGCGCTCGCCGCCCTGCTCGCGGTCGGCGCGCTCGGCTGGCTGCTGCGTCGGCGCGGCCGGGCCACCGCCGGGCGGCTCGCGGCCGGCGCCGGGCTGGCCCTGGTGCCGGTCGTCGCCGCCCCGCTGGGGGCGTGGCTGCTCTGGACCGCGATCACCACCATCCGCCCCGGCTACGCCGAGCTGCTCGACCCGTACCGCCCGGTCTGGTACCGGCTCGCCGTGGTGGCGCTCGCCGCCGCGATCCTGTTCACCTGGTACGCGCTGACCCGCCGCTGGGCCGGCCCGGCCGCCCTGGCCTTCGGCGGGCTGGTCTGGCTGGCCCTGTTCGGGGTGCTGCTCGCCGTGCTGGTGCCCGGCGGCGCGTACCTGACCACCCTGCCCGCCCTGGCCGGCGCGGTGGCCGGCGTCGCGGCGCTGGCCACCCGGCGGGACGGCCCCTGGCCCGTGGTCGCGGTGACCCTGGCCGGCGCGGTGGCCGTGGTGATCCTGCTGCCCACCGTGGTGCTGCTCTTCCCGGCGCTCGGCATGGGCATGGGTGGCGTGGCGGCGCTCTTCGCCGTGCTGCTCGGGCTGGCCGCGCTGCCCGTGGTGGACCTGCTGCACCCGCAGGCCGGCGGCCAGCGTGGCCTGGGTGCGCTGCGGGCCCGCCGGCTCGGCGCGCTGCCGGCCGGCGCCGCCGCGCTCGCCGCCGTGGTGCTCGCTGGGGTCGGCCTGGCCGTGGACCGCTTCGACGCCGCGCACCCCGTGCCGACCCACCTGATGTACGCCCTCGACGCCGGCACCGGCAAGGCCCGGTGGCTCAGCCACGAGGGCGACCCGCAGCCCTGGACCGACGGCTACGTGGACGGGCAGGTCGACGTTTCCGACGACTTCCCGGGGCTGGGTGACGGGGAACTGCGGGCCGGGCCGGCGCAGGCAGCGAACCTCCCCGCCCCGAAGCTGGAGGCGCTCTCCGACACTCGCTCGGGCGACCAGCGGGTGCTGCGGGTCCGGGTGGTGCCCCAGCGAACGGTCCGCCTGCTGACCCTGCACGTGGACACGGCCACCGCCGAGGTGAAGTCGGCGACCGTGGCCGGGCGGGACGTGCCGGTCAAGGCCCGCGACGGCCGGTGGGGCTTCGGCGTCGTCTTCCACGCCCCGCCGCCGGAGGGCGTCGAGGTCACCCTGACCCTGGCGCCGAAGGCGGGACAGGTGAACCTGCGGGCCATGGACGCCAGCGACGGGCTGAGCGGGCTGCCCGGGTTCCGGGCCCGGCCCGCGGACGTGGGCGTCGTCGGCTCGCACAGCTCCGAGATGCTGGCGGTGGCCCGGACCTATCCCCTGTAGCCGGCGACGACCGGAGCCACCATGTCGCTGGTGGCCCCCGGGGGATCGCCCGGGGGCCACGGTCAGCGGGTCAGGAGACCTTGTCGATCTTGCAGGTGACCTCGCCGGTCACCTTCTGGCTCAGCACGACCATGCCCTCCTCGACGGCCTTCTGGCCGGGCCGCACGTCGGAGACGATGGCGGTGGAGTTACCCACCCGGGTGCCCTTGGCGTCGAGCACGAACACGTCGACGAAGTAGGTGTTCTGGTCCTTGCTGGTGTTGTTCACCTCGACGTCGAACTTCACGTTCGCCAGGAACTCGTCACCGGCCGACTCGGCCTCGCACGACTTGAGCTCGACGTGCCCGGCCTTCGCCGCCTGACCCTTGCTGATGTCGTCGGCCGCCTTGCCGACCAGGGTGGTGCACGCCACGAGGCCGCCGCCGCAGAGCAGGACGGCGAGACCGGCGATGATGAGGAAGATCTTCAGGCCCGTCGACATCCCCTTCTTCGGCGGGGGCGCGGGGGCGTACCCCGGCTGAGGGGTCGGGGTCGGCTGCGACATTCGTTGTGCCTTTCATGAACGATCGTGAAACCTCCGGGCACCCGTCCGGGGCCGGAGGCACACCTGTGCTGATTTCCGCAGGTCATAGCTGGGCTCCCGGGCGGGAGCGACCCGGGCAGAGAGTGCCACAGCGAACGCCTTTACAAGATCAACCAGCCCGGTGCTTGCCGCGAGACAATCAGTTATCCCGGGCAACTATTTGGGGGATGGAACCGGCCGCTCGGCTGAGCAAGATCAGCCGGGCCGTCCCCGCAGCAGGGGGCGGGTGAACCGGCCACCCATGGCGTCCCCGGTCACCACCCCCGCCAGCATCAGCACGACGAGGGCAGTGACCAGCACCGGCGGCCAGCCGCCCACCCACGGCATCGCGACCACCAGGACCAGCAGCCAGAACACCCGGTGCCACGGGACCGTGCCGACGATCCGGTAGGTGAACAGGGTGCGCCCGAGCAGAAAGAGCGCGGGCCCGCCGAGGATCAGCGCGATCCACCGCCTCGGCGTGTCGCCGGTGGGCCGCTCGACGACCAGGTCGAACGCGGCGGCGGTGCAGACCACGCCGGCCAGCATGACGAGGTGGGTGTACGGCGCCAGCCGGGTCGCCCGCCGCAGCACCCGCGGGGCGGAGGTCCGCACGATGGCGCCGGCCCCCAGGACGTAGACCTGCCAGAGCAGCAGCATGGTGGCGAAGGCCGCCAGGAAGGCGGCCGACCGGGCCACGGTGAACTCGGCGGTGCTGATCTCCAGGGTCGGCACCAGGATGACGTCGCCGAGCGCCAGGATGACGAACTGCTGGTAGCGCTCGCCCAGGTGCTCGGTCGTCTTCTCGTACTGCCCGAACGGCACCCGGCCGAGACCGGGCGTCGGGTAGCGCGCCGCGGCCGACACGTAGTCGATCGTCACCGCGACGACCCACAGCGTCCACGGCCACCCGTCCGGCAGCAGCGCCCCGCCGATCCAGAAGACGCCGGAGACGAGGAACCAGAAGAGGAAGCGGGCGGCCCGCTGCTCGGCCAGGTGCCGGTGCTGGTGCAGCACCGTCACCAGCACCACCCCCCGCACCAGGTGCGGGATCACGTAGCCGATCGCGAAGACCAGCGCGTGCGAGTCGACGGCCAGCGCCGCCGCCGTCACCACGGCACCGAGCATGGTCACCATCAGGATGGCCTGGATCGGCCGCTGGTCCGGGTCGTAGAAGTCGGTGGTGGTCGAGGTGATCGACCAGGTCCACCACACCGCCATCAGCATGATCACGACCGGCGCGAGGCCGTTCCACGAGCCCCGTTCCGCGATCAGCATCGAGACCAGCGCCAGCGCGGCCACGAAGACGACGTCGAAGAGCAGCTCAAGCAGGGTGGCCCGGGTCGACCCGTTCGGCCGGCGCACCAGCTCGCCGCTGCCTCCGGTCGTCATGCCCGGCCTCCCGCCGCCCGTCGACGACAGGTCGCGGGCGACGCTGCGTCCCCGAGGATTATCGGCCGCGCCGGGGCGGCCCGTCCCCGGATCGGCGTTCCTGTGCCGCCCACGATGTAACGGGCAGCCGGGTCGCTCGCGCCTGTAGGAAGGTGAAGTCAAGCCTTGGCGAACGGCACTCCCGTGCCTGACCTTTCCGCGATCGCCCGCGAGCGGGCAGCGCTGGCGATGATCGCCGACGGAATCGTCGCGGCGTCGGTCGACAAGGGCCTACGGATCGAGGTGGCCTGCCCCCCGTCCCGCCTCGCCGTGGCCGACCACCTGGCGCAGGCCCTGCATGCCCGGGGCCGCGTCTGCCGCTGCCGGCCGGCCGGATCGAACCCGGGAGAGGCCGGCGCTCCGGACCGGGGACAGCACGATTCGGGCGTCATGGTGATCACGGGTGGGCTCGCCACCGGGACCGATCGTGACGTCCTCCGCGTGGGCGTCCGGGTCACCGCGGCCGCCCCCGCCCAGGAGCACCGCCTGACCGGGTCCGCGACGGAGACCGAGCCGGACATCGTCCTCGACTACCAGGATCCGGACGGGCCGATGATCCGCTACCTGGCGCCCCACCTGCGAACCAGGACGCCGAGCCCGGTCTCCCGTCCGGGCTCGCCGAGCTAGCGCTACCTCAGGAACTCCAGGAGCTGCTCGGTGGTCTGCTCGGGGGCCTCTTCCGGGATGAAGTGGCCGACCGGGACGGGCCCGCCCCGCACGTCATCCGCCCATTCCCGCCATATTGCGATCGGGTCGTCGTAGAGCTTCGCGACCTGACCCCGTTGACTCCACAGAAACAGCACGGGACACCTGATCCTCCGCTCTCCCCGGTCCGCCTCGTCCTGCTGGTAGTCCACCGTCGCGGCCGCGCGGAACTCCTCGCAGATCGCGTGGACCGTGGCGGGGTCGCTGAACTGCTTGACGTACGCGGCGCGCACCTCGGCCGGGAACGCATCCTTCACCTCGGGCCAGGTGTCGAGCATGAAGTCGACGAGCACGGCGGGCGCCGCGTCGATGAACCGCTCCGGCACCGGCGCCGGCGCCGCCAGGAAGGACCAGACCCAGTAGGAAAGGCTGAACGCCCGGTCGGCACGGTGGTAGACGTCGCCGATCGGCACGACGTCCATGACGGCCAGCCGAGTGACGACGTCCGGTTCATCGAGGGCGAGACGGTAGGCGCACCGGGCCCCGCGATCGTGGCCGACGAGCCGGAACTGCTCATGGCCCAGACTCCGCATGACCTCGATCTGGTCGCGGGCGATGGCTCGCATGCTGTACGGCTCGTGGTCGGCGCTGCTCGGCGGCTTGGCGCTGTCGCCCCAGCCCCGCAGGTCGGTGGCGACCACCGTGTAGTCCTCGGCGAGCCGCGGCGCCACGCGATGCCACATGAGGTGCGTCTCGGGAATGCCGTGCAGGAGCAGCACCGGAGGGCCACTTCCGCCGCGCCGTCCGTGGATCGTCGCACCGGACGTGGGGATGTCGAATTCCTCGAACCCGTCGAACACAGCCGGACCCCCCGCGCAGCTTCCAGGGCGACGCTAGCAGCCCGGGAAGCCGGCGCTCCTACTTCCAGCGGTATTGATCTAAGGCCGAGGCGTAGACCAGCGTCGACCGCACCGCCGGCACCACCGACCCGGAGTACCGGGCGACCAGATCGAGGTGGTGCCGGACACCTGCACCACGCCACCCGGGCGGCCCGGTCAGAGAGCCGAACCGCCCCATCTGGCGTACCTCTGTCGAGGGCCCGGCGGTCCGACCACCCGGTCGGGCCGCCGGGCCCGCTTCTGTCGGGGGCACCGACGGGCTCCTTAACCGAAACTAAAGGTTCCTTTAGCGAAGCCGCTGGATCCGACGCCTTACCGTCGGGCGGTCATATCCACGTGGGGTACGGGGCCCTAGGAGGACATCCAGTGGTCAGACGCAATGCCGCACGACTCGTCGTCGCTCTCGTAGGAGTGATCGCCCTGCTCGCCGGGGGGCAGACCGGCGCCTTCGCCGCGCCGACGAACGACGACTACTCCGCCGCCACCGCGGTGGAGACCCTTCCCTTCACCACCACCGTCGACACCACCGGCGCCACGACGGGCCCGACCGACCCGACCACCTGCTCGAACAACGGCTCGGTCTGGTTCAGCTACACGCCGCCCACGAGCATGCGGATTCAGGCCGACACGTTCGGCAGCGACTACGACACGGTGCTCTCGGCCTGGTCGGGTGGGCCGGGCTCGTACACCTCGCTGGGCTGCAACGACGACACCCGCGGGTTGCAGTCGCAGGTCACCTTCACGGCCACCGCCGGTACGACCTACCACTTCATGGTCGCGCTCTGCTGCGGCAACGGCCGCACCGGTGGCGGCTCGCTGCGCTTCTCCGTCGCCGAGATCCAGCCGGCGGTCAACGACGACGTCGCCGACGCGCTCCCCGTCGGCACGCTGCCCTACTCGAACATCCAGGATCTCAGCTCGGCCACCAGCGAGGCCGGCGAGCCGACCTCCTGCTTCAGTTCCGCCCGCACGGTCTGGTACTCGTACACGCCGACGGTCACCGGTTCCGTCACGGCCAACAGCCACTTTGATTACCTCGGTCTCGCCGTGTACACCGGCTCCTCACCAGGTGACCTGACCCAGGTGGCCTGCCGCTCCCTCTTCCAGAACACCCAGCTGACGTTCCGGGCCGAGGCCGGCACCACCTACCTGTTCCAGCTCGGGGCGGACAGCGCCGAGCAGACCACCTTCCAGTTGGACGTCGCGCAGAATCCGACGGCCGTGTTCTACTCCCACCCGGAGGACCCCAGCTCCTTCGACACCATGATCTTTAGTCCCTACGTGACCGAGCCGGGCGGGGTAGGCATCGCCTCGTACACCTGGGACTTCGGTGACGGTGCGACGTCGACCAGCGTGTCCCCCAAGCACCGGTACGCCGCCGACGGTGACTACACCGTCCGACTGACCCTCCGGACGCACGACGGCCGTACCGGGTCGGTCACCAACGTGGTCACCGTACGTACCCACGACGTGTCCATCGTGCGGCTGAACGTGCCGGCGACGGCGAAGGCCGGGCAGAGCATCACCATCAACGTCAATGTCCAGAACACCAGGTACGAGGAGGACGTCCTGGTCAACCTGGAAAAGAGCAGTCCATCGGGTTACCTGTCGGTCGGATCGCTGACCCAGCGGGTCGCGGTCAAGGCCACCGGCCAAACCACCCGCTTCTCCTTCGACTACACCGTCACGGCGGAGGACCAGGCCACCGGAAAGATCACCTTCAGGGCGCAGGCCAACATCGTCGGACACCGGGACGCGCTCCCGGCCGACAACGAGCTGCTCTCGACCCCGGTCAAGGTCAGCTGAGCCACTCGACGTCCCCCGGGCCGACTGCCCGGGGGACGTCGAGTGGCTCATCCCGGGGCCGGCTCGGGGCTTCGTGGGTGGGAGCACAGGCACCCACGGGCCAGGTCCTGAGTCAAAGCACCAGGGTCATCCGTGCAACCGATCCAACTCCGCACCGCGTCCGCTACATCGCCCCGGACGGCAAAGAGAAGTCGCAGTCGTTCCCCGACAAGACTCAGGGGGCATGCCGGTTCTACTTCCAGCGGAAGTGGACGAAGAGGCGGCCGAAGTTCTTCGAGTCCTTCTCGACCCGGTGGTAGAGCTGCTTGACGTCCTTCTGGTCGAGGAACCGCAGCACCTTCTTCTTGAGCTGGCCGGAGCCCTTGCCGGGGATGATCTCCACCATGCTGGCCTTCTTCGCAACCGCCTCGTTCATGATGTCCCGCAGGGCGCGGTCGATCTCGTAGCCCCGGTTGTAGATGTCGTGGAGATCGAGCTTGAGCTTCACCAGCCCATCGTAGGTACGCAGAAGGGCAGCCCGGCAGGGCTGCCCTTCGTCGTCAACCGTCAGCGACCGCCGACCTTGCCCTCCACGCGGCGCAGCGCCGCGGTGTAGTCGGCGTTCGTCGAGTACATGGCCGCCGCGATGCGCAGGTGCCGCAGCGCGTCGACGGGGCGGTTCATCCGCTCCAGCGTCCGGCCCAGCACGTGGTGCGCGTAGTGGTCGCTCGGGTCCCGGTCGACCAGCTCGCGCAGCTGCTCCTCGGCCCGGTTGAGCTGGGCCGACTGGAAGTACGCCCGGGCCAGCAGCTGCCGTACCGAGGAGTTGCCGGGCTCGGCCTCGACGATCGGCTCGAGCAGCCGGGCCGCTCCGGTCGGGTCACCCGCTTCGAAGAACATGGTCGCCCGCCGGTACTCCGCCAGAAGATCCACTGACCCACCTCCTCGTGTCGCGCCAGCCCTTTCTCCGACGCTGGCACAACACCAGCCGTACCGCGAGTGTTCCTTCGGGGGTGATCGGGCTCAGGAGGTCGGGTCGTACCGGTCGCCGACCAGCTCCCAGGCCCGGACACCGCCGACGATTCCGGCCGTGTTCGGGACGACCACGACGTCGTCGCCCATGCGGGCCAGTTGTTCCGGCCGGATCAGCCGCGAGTTGCCGCCGCCCAGGTAGAGCCGGTCCCAGCGGAAGACCGGCCGCAGGCCGTCCACCACCTGGCGGATCCGCCGGGACCAGAACGCGTCGCCCAGCCGCCGCCGTTCCGGCTCCCCGACGTACGTGTCGTAGGTGGTGTTCCAGCGCACCGGGGCGTGCGACAGCTCCAGGTGCGGAGCCAGCACCCCGCCGTCGAAGAGCGCGCTGCCCAGCCCGGTGCCGAGGGTCAGCACCAGCTCGCAGCCGGTCCCGGCGACGACGCCCGCGCCGTGCACCTCGGCGTCGTTGAGCACCAGCGCCGGGATGCCGAACGCCTCGGCCAGGGCGCTGCGTACGTCGTAGCCGGACCACTCGGCGACCAGGTCGGGGTCGACCCGGCTGCGCGGGCCGGAGCGGGTCACGTAGTGGGGGGTGGCCACCACGACGCCGTGCCGGATCATGCCGGGCATCCCGACGGTGAGCCGGTCCGCCGCGGGCAGCCGGCCGCCGAGGTCCAGCAGCGTCTTGACGAACAGGGTCGGCGGCAGCGGGTACGGCGTGGGGACCCGCAGCGGTCGGGCCCGCATCGTCCCCGCCGCGTCCAGCACGGAGGCCTTGATCCCGCCGCCCCCGCAGTCGATCGCCAGAGTGGTCACCACGGCTGTGAGTCTCCCTCACGTCGATCACGCCCCGGGCCCGGGTCATCCGATTCGCCGCGGGTGGCCGCGCCGGTAGGCTCGATCTCCTCATGAGCGCCACGTTGATCGCCAAGGACCTCACCGCCGGGCACGGCGACCGCCTCCTCTTCGCCGACCTCGACCTCGTGGTCGCCCCGGGCGACGTGGTCGGGCTGGTCGGGGTGAACGGCGCCGGCAAGTCCACCCTGCTGCGCACCCTCGCCGGGCTCCAGCCGCTGGAGCAGGGGTCGGTGGCGTTGAACCCGCCCACCGCCACCGTCGGCTACCTGCCACAGGAGCCGGAGCGCCGGCCGGGCGAGACGGTCCGCGGCTTCCTGGCCCGGCGCACCGGGGTGACCGCGGCGCAGGCCGCGCTGGACGCCGCCACCGAGGCGCTGACCGCCGGGGCGCCGGGCGCGGACGACGCGTACGCCACGGCGCTGGAGCGCTGGCTCGACCTGGGCGGGGCGGACCTGGACGAGCGGGCCGAGCAGGTCGCCGCCGAGCTGGGGCTCCGCGTCGACCTGGACCACCCGATGACCGGCCTCTCCGGCGGTCAGGCGGCCCGGGCCGGGTTGGCCTCGCTGCTGCTCAGCCGCTACGACGTCTTCCTGCTCGACGAGCCCACCAACGATCTGGACCTGGCCGGCCTGGACCGGCTGGAACGCTTCGTCACCGGGCTGCGCGCCGGCACTGTGCTGGTCAGCCACGACCGTGAGTTCCTCACCCGGACGGTCACCCGGGTGGTGGAGCTGGACCTGCACCAGGGGCAGGTCAACCACTTCGGCGGCGGCTACGCGGCCTACCTGGAGGAGCGCGAGGTGGGCCGCCGGCACGCCCGCGAGGAATACGAGGAGTACGCCGGCGCCCGGGCCCAGCTGGAGGCGCGGGCCCGGACGCAGCGGGCCTGGATGGAGAAGGGCGTGAAGAACGCCCGCCGGAAGGCCACCGACAACGACAAGATCGGCCGCAAGTTCCGCTCCGAGTCCTCCGAGAAGCAGGCCGCCAAGGCCCGGCAGACCGAGCGGTTGATCGAGCGGCTGGAGGTGGTCGAGGAGCCGCGCAAGGAGTGGGAGCTGCGGATGGAGATCGCCGCCGCCCCCCGCGCCGGCGCCGTCGTGGCCGCGCTCCGGGGCGCCGTCGTACGCCGGGGCGACTTCACCCTCGGCCCGGTGGACCTCCAGATCGACTGGGCCGACCGGGTGGCCATCACCGGGGCGAACGGCTCCGGCAAGAGCACCCTGCTGGCCGCGCTGCTCGGCCGACTGCCGCTGGACGAGGGGCACGCCGCGCTCGGCCCGGGCGTGGTGGTGGGCGAGGTGGACCAGGCCCGGGGACTGTTCCTCGGCGACCAGCCCCTGCTGGACGCGTTCGGCGCCGCCGTACCCGGGCTGAACCCGGCGGACGTGCGGACGCTGCTGGCCAAGTTCGGCCTCCGGGCCGACCACGTGCTGCGGCCGGCGGCCACGCTCTCCCCCGGCGAGCGCACCCGGGCCGCGCTGGCCCTGCTCCAGGGGCGCGGCGTGAACCTGCTGGTGCTCGACGAGCCGACCAACCACCTGGACCTGCCGGCGATCGAGCAGCTCGAATCAGCCCTGGCCGGCTACCCGGGGACCCTGCTGCTGGTGACCCACGACCGGCGGATGCTGGACGCGGTGAGCGTGAACCGACGGCTGCGGGTGGCGGACGGACGGATCGCCGAGGATTGATCCGTGCCGACCCGGTCGCGCGGGGTGAGAATGACCCCATGCTCAAGTGGGAGTACGCGCTGCTGGTCCGCCGCCGCCAGGCCGCCACCACCGACATCGGGTGGGAGGTCGTCTTCATCTGGTACGGCCCGGACGGCTCCATGATCGACATCACGCCGTACGGCGACACCGCGCTGGCCCACCTGAACCGGGCCGGTGACCAGGGCTGGGAACTGGTCGCGATGAGCGAGGACCCGTCGCTGCCCGGCAACAACGAGCTGCACCGCTATCACCTCAAACGGCCGAAGGCGGCCGCTCCGCAGCCCCGCCAGCGGATGCGCGGCTCCCGCGCCGCCCGCCGCACCATCGCCGGCTGACCCCGGCGCCGGCCCGCCGAGCCCGGTTCGGACACGGGCTCGGACTCGCCAGGTGAGGCATATCGGGCGGGGATGCGGGTATCGCGCCGCCCGGAGGTGGGCGCATGGTCGCGATCGGGCAATCCGCACTCTCAGGCGAGCGGCTGCGGGAGGTCGACGGCTTCCTCGCCGAGGCGTGGGCCGATCAGGCCCGGCACGACGAGCGGCTGCGCGGGCTGACCGTGGAGGTGCGCTTCGACCGGGGCGTCGCCCACCTCGACGGCGCGGTCGGCGACCCGGCCGAGCTGCGGCTGGTGCGGGACCTGGTGGGCCGGCTCGCCGGGGTGCTCGGCGTCTGGTGCCGGGTGGGCGTCGCCGGCCGGGCACCGGTGGTGGTGGACCTGGGCTGCGGAGCGACCAAGCAGTGGCCGGGCAACCTGGGACTGGACATCTACCCGGCGCCCGGGGTCGACGCGGTGGCGGACCTGTCCGGCTCGCTGCCGCTGGCCGACGACTCGGTGGACGTGTTCTTCGCGGTGCACATCCTGGAGCACCTGATCGACTTCCTGCCGCTGCTGGACGAGTGCCACCGGGTGCTGCGCCCGGGGGGCGTGCTGCACGTGATGAGCCCCTGGTGGCGGCACGTGAACGCGGTGGCCGACCCGACCCACGTGCGCCTGCTGGACGTGCAGACCTTCAAGGGCATCTGCGGCCAGCGCCCGCCCGGCTCCCCGCGCTGGTACCCGCTGCACGTGGGCTGCGACGGCGCCTCCATCTTCGCCGACCTCACCCCCCTCCCGCCTGACGCCCCACCCCCACCCAGGTCCCACCTGGCCCGCTTCTTCGACTGACCCGCCCCGGCCCCACCGTCCGGCACCGGCCCTGCCGTCGATCATGAGATTGGCGGCACTTCAGGAGATCAACTTCGCCGTCAACCCCATGATCAACGAGGCGAGGGCGGGGTGAGGCGGCGGGCAGGCCCGGGGGGGGGTGGGTCAGGGGGCCGATTCGCGGAGGGCCAGGCGGTGGGGGGCCACCAGTTCCCGGGGTGGGGTTTCCGGGTCGGCGGTGAGGCGGTTGGCCAGGAGTTCGACCGCCAGGCGGGCGATGCGTTCCTTGTCGGGGGCGACCGTGCTCAGGGTGGGGATGGAGAAGCGGCCGTCCTCGATGTCGTCGAAGCCGGCCACCGCGACGTCGTCGGGCACCCGCAGGCCGGCCTCGTGCAGGGCGCGCAGCGCACCGAGGGCCAGGGTGTCGTTGAAGCAGAAGACGGCGTCGGGGCGTACCCCGGTGGAGAGCAGGTGCCGCATGGCGGCCGCGCCGTCGGCGCGGTGCCAGGCCGGCGCGGGCGCCACCAGCCGCTCGTCGTAGGCGATGCCGGCGTCGGCCAGCGCGGCGGTGTAGCCGGCCAGGCGGAGCCGGGCGCTGGCCCCCTCGGGGGTGCGCTGCGAGCCGATCGCGGCGATCCGGCGGCGGCCCAGCCCGACCAGGTGGGCGGTGATCTCGCGGGCGGCGGCCACGTTGTCGACCACCACGTGGTCGGCGGGGCCGTGGTCGACCCGCTCGCCGAGCAGCACCATGGGCATGCCGTCGAGGCCGGCGAGGTCGTCGGCGGTGAGCGCGAGCGGGCTGAAGATCAGCCCGTCGATCATGTGGTCGCCGATCCCGCTGGCGGCCTTGCGTTCCTGCTCCGGGCCACCGCCGGTCTGGTCGATGAGCACCGTCCAGCCGTGCTCGGCGGCCGCGGTGACCACGTGCCGGGCCAGCTCGGCGAAGTAGGGGATGTCCAGCTCGGGCACGGCCAGGGCGATCACCCCGGTGCGCCCCTTGCGCAGATTGCGGGCCGAGAGGTTGGGCCGGTAGTTGAGCTCGGCGATGGCGGCCTCGACGCGGGCCCGGGTGTCCGCGCGGACGTGCTGGTAGCCGTTGACCACGTTGGAGACGGTCTTCACCGACACGCCGGCCCGTTCCGCGACGTCCTTGAGCCTGTGTCGCACTGAGCTTCCTCCCGGGGGCGACTGCTGGGCGCACTCTACCGCGTCACGACGACGTAACGACCCCTTTACATCGTTGCTTACAACGTTGTAGAAACCAAGGACGGGAGTGACCGAGGTCACCCGGTACAGCACCGAGGAAAGGTGGCACCGTGCCTCACGCGCAGCTGACGATCGACCCGACCTTCACCATCGGCGCGGCCGACCGTCGCCTCTTCGGCTCCTTCGTCGAGCATATGGGGCGCTGCGTCTACGGCGGGGTCTACGAGCCCGGGCACCCGGACGCCGACCCGCGCGGCTTCCGGCGCGACGTGTTGGAGCTGACCCGCGAGCTGGGCGTCTCGGTGGTCCGCTACCCGGGCGGCAACTTCGTCTCCGGCTACCGCTGGGAGGACGGCGTCGGCCCGGTCGGCGACCGCCCGCGCCGGCTCGACCTGGCCTGGAAGACCATCGAGACCAACGCGTTCGGGCTGGACGAGTTCATGACCTGGGCGGCCGAGGCCGGCGTCGAGCCGATGATGGCGGTCAACCTCGGCACCCGCGGCGTGCAGGAGGCCTGCGACCTGCTGGAGTACGCCAACCACCCGGGCGGCACCCAGCTGTCCGACCTGCGCCGCAAGCACGGCGCCGAGGACCCGTACGGGGTGCGGCTCTGGTGCCTCGGCAACGAACTGGACGGGCCGTGGCAGGTCGGCCACAAGACCGCCGACGAGTACGGCCGGCTCGCCGCCGAGACGGCCCGCGCCATGAAGATGATCGACCCCTCGATCAGCCTGGTCGCCTGCGGCAGCTCCAACCGGGGGATGCCGACCTTCGCCTCCTGGGAGGCGACCGTGCTGGAGCACACCTACGAGCACGTCGACTACATCTCGGCCCACACCTACTACGACCCGTCCGACGGCGACCGGGCCAGCATCCTGGCCTCGGCCGTGGACATGGACAACTTCATCCGCGAGGTGGTCGCCACCGCCGACCACGTGGCCGCCAAGCAGCGGCAGAAGCGCCGGCTGAAGATCTCCTTCGACGAGTGGAACGTCTGGTACCAGTCCCGCCTCCAGGCCGACCTGGACCGGCGCGGCTGGGTCGAGGCGCCGGCCCTGATCGAGGACGACTACAACGCCGTCGACGCGGTGGTGGTCGGCGACCTCCTGATCACCCTGCTCCGGCACGCCGACCGGGTCGGGGTGGCCTGCCAGGCGCAGCTCGCCAACGTGATCGCCCCCATTCGGACCCGGACCGGCGGGCCGGCCTGGCGGCAGAGCATCTTCCACCCGTTCGCCCTGACCGCCCGGCACGCGCGCGGCACCGTGCTGCGCACCGAGCCGGTCGGCCCGACGTACGAGACGAAGCGGTACGGCGAGGTGCCGGTGCTGGACACCGTCGCCGTGCACGACGAGGAGACCGGCGGGCTGGCCGTGTTCGCGGTCAACCGGGGCCCGAACGAACTCCCGCTCGACCTGGACCTGCGCGGGCTGCCGGGCCTGCGCGCCGTCGAACACACCACCCTCGCGGCCGGGGTCGACCCGGCCGCCACGAACACCGAGGCGGAGCCCACCCGGGTGACGCCCCGGCAGCTCACCACCCCCACCCCCGACGGCGGCCGGTGCTCCGTGGCGCTGCCCGCCTGCTCCTGGAACCTGCTGCGCTTCGCGCCTCAGCCGTGACCAGGCAATACTGCATCCCGTCCCCCAAGGAGTACGCATGATCCAGAACGAGATGAGCCGGCGGCGGCTGCTGGGCCTCGGCCTCGGGCTCGGCGCGGCGGCCACGCTGACGCTGGCCGGCTGCGGCGGTGGCAGCAGCTCCGACAAGTCCACCGCGGCCGGCAACGGCGGCAAGGACTACACCGGCCCGAAGGTCGACCTGAAGCTGTGGAACGGCTTCACCGGCGGCGACGGCGACATCTTCAAGAAGCTGGTCGAGCAGTTCAACAGCGAGCACCAGAACATCGCGGTCAGCGTGATCACCTACGAGTGGCAGGACTACTACAGCAAGCTGCCCGGCGCGGTAACCAGCGGCAACGGCCCGGACATCGCGGTCATGCACATGGACCAGCTCGCCACCTTCGCCGCCCGCGGCGTGATCAACGAACTGGACGACGTGGCCAAAGCCCTGGAGCTGAGCGAGGGCGACTTCGCGCCGACGGTGTGGAAGGGCGGCCTCTACCACGACAAGCGGTACGGCATCCCGCTGGACATGCACCCGCTCGGCCTCTACTACAACAAGGGGGTCATGCAGAAGGCCGGGCTGGACCCGAACAAGCCGCCGACGACGAAGGACGAGTACACCGCGGCGCTGACCGAGCTGAAGAAGTCGGGCATCCAGGGCTTCTGGGTCAGCCCGTTCCAGTTCACCGGCGGCATGACCTTCTACAGCCTGCTGCACCAGTGGGGCGGGACGCTCTTCGACGCCGAGGTGGCGAAGGCGACCTTCAACTCGGACCCGGCCGTCGAGGCGTGCACCTGGCTGGTCGACATGATCAAGCAGGGCTTCTCCCCCGCCAACGTCGGCCAGGACGCCGACTACCTGGCGCTCAAGAGCGGCAAGAACGCCTTCAACTGGAACGGCATCTGGCAGATCAATGACCTGAAGAAGAGCCCCTCGGTGCAGTGGGGCGTCGCCCCGCTGCCGCAGATCGGCAGCCAGAAGGCGGCCTGGGCGAACTCGCACAACTTCACCATCGTCAAGCAGCGCGCCGCGAACGAGAACAAGGTCTCCGGGTCGAAGGTCTTCATCAACTGGCTGAGCCAGCACTCGCTGGACTGGGCCAAGGGCGGTCAGATCCCGGCCCGCAAGGCGGTCCGCGAGGGCGCCGAGTTCAAGGCCCTGCCGGAGATCAGCGCGCTCGCTCCGGAGCTGGAGTACGCCGCCTTCCCGCCGGCCGCGCCCGGTCTCGGCGAGGTGATGACCACCTTCTACAACTCCTTCAACGAGGCGGCGCTGGGCAAGAAGTCGCCGAAGCAGGCGCTCGACGACGGGGTGACCAAGGCCAACAAGCAGCTCGAGGACAACCGCAAGAAGTACGGGAGCTGATCCGCCGTGGCGGACGTGATCGAGGTCGGGGCGGCGCGTGATGACGCGCCGCCCCCGGCGGGCCACCCCCGCCGCCGGGGCGTGACGGAACGGGGGCACCGGGCGACGCCCTACCTCTTCCTCGCGCCGTACCTGGTTCTCTTCCTGGTCTTCGGGCTGGCGCCGATCCTGTTCGGGGTCTGGATCAGCCTGCACCAGTGGGACCTCCAGCTGCCGAACCGGCCGTTCATCGGGCTGGAGAACTACCGGGACCTGTTCTCCAGCGACTCGGCCGACTACGCGGACTGGTGGTCCAGCGTCCGGGCGACGGCGATCTTCACCGTGCTGTCGGTGCCGCTGCTCGTGGTGGTCCCGCTGGGCCTGGCCCTGCTGCTGAACGAGAAGTTCCCCGGCCGGACGTTCTTCCGGGCCGCCTTCTTCGCCCCGTACGTGCTCGGCGTCGCGGTGATCGGCCTGCTCTGGCGCTTCCTGCTGGACGCGAACCTCGGCATGGTGAACCGCCTGCTCGGCGCGGTCGGGCTGCCCGCGGACACCCCCTGGGTGACCGACGTGCCGTGGGCCTGGGTCTCCCTGGTCGGCGTCACGGTCTGGTGGACCTGCGGCTTCAACGCGGTGATCTACCTGGCCGGCCTCCAGGACATCCCGGCCGAGCTGTACGAGGCGGCGCGGGTCGACGGCGCGAGCGCGTGGGACCGGTTCCGCCACGTCACCCTCCCCGGGCTGCGCCCGGTGCTGCTCTTCGTGCTCACCACGACGATCCTCGCCTCGGCGAACGTCTTCGGGCAGTCCTTCCTGATCACGCAGGGTGCGCCGGGCGAGCAGACCCGGACGGTGGTCTGGCGGATCGTCGACGAGGGGCTGCGCAACTACGACGTCGGTCAGGCGTCCGCGATGAGCGTGCTCTTCGCGCTGATGCTGGCGGTGGTCAGCATCGTCAACTTCCGGCTGTTCCGCTACCGGGAAGACTGAGGGGACGACCATGACGAACGTGCGTCGGGCCGTGCGCTACGCCGCGCTGGTCCTGATCACCGCGGTGTTCGTGACCCCGCTGGTCTGGATGACCCTGACCTCGCTGAAGACGTACGACGACGCGCAGCAGGACCCGCCGAGCTGGCTGCCGGACCCGTTCTCCACCTACGGCTACGACCAGATCGTCAACAACACCGCCAACCCGGTGCTGCGCTGGTTCGTCAACAGTATGCTCGCCGCGAGCCTGCACACGCTGCTGGTGCTGGTCACCGCGTCGATGGCCGGGTACGCGCTGGCCCGGCTGCGGTTCCGCGGCCGGAAGCTGAGCTTCGCGCTGATCGTGGGGACGCTGTTCCTGCCGCCCACCTCGCTGATCATCCCGAACTTCATCATCGCCGATCGGCTGAGCTGGCTCGACACCCTGACGGTGGTGGTCGTGCCCGGCGCGGCGAGCGCGTTCGGCGTCTTCTTCCTGCGCCAGTTCTTCCTCTCCATCCCGGCCGAACTGGAGGAGGCGGCGGTGCTCGACGGGGCGAACCACTGGCAGGTCTTCACCCGCGTGCTGCTGCCGTTGTCGAAGCCGGCGCTGGCCACCCTGGCGGTGCTGTCGTTCCTGGCCAACTGGAACGACTTCCTGTGGCCGGTCTACGTGCTGTTCAGCCCGGAACGGCTGACCCTGCCGGCCGGCCTGGGTCTGCTCCAGGGCGCCTACGTCACCGACTATCCGGTGATCATGGCGGGGGCGGTGCTGGCCAGCCTGCCGGTGCTGATCCTCTTCGTGCTCGCCCAGCGGCACATCATCCAGGGCGTGTCGCGCAGCGGCCTGAAGGGATGATCGACCGGCGGACCCGGCGACGCGGCGCGGCGGTCCTGACCGCCGCGCTGCTCGTCGCCGGTTGCGGCAGCGGAGAAACCCCATCGAGTACGCCGGAGGACGCGCGCGTGTTCACCAACCCGGTCGTCCGCAGCGACGCCCCCGACCCGCAGGCGATCCGGGTCGGCGAGACCTGGTACCTCTTCCACACCAACTCGGGCGGCCGGAACGTCCCGGTGCTCACCTCGCCCGACCTGGTCGACTGGACCCCGGCCGGTGACGCGCTGCCGGACCTGCCGGCCTGGGCCGACGCCGGGAAGACCTGGGCGCCCGAGGCGATCCAACTCGCCCCGGACCGGTTCGTCCTCTACTACACGGTGGCCGACCGGGCCTCCGGCCGGCAGTGCGTGGGCCGGGCGGTGGCGGCCACCCCGCTCGGGCCGTACCGGGACGACGCGGCCGGGCCGCTGGTCTGCCAGGCGGAGCTGGGCGGCTCGATCGACGCCAGCCCGTACCGGGACGCGGACGGGAGCCTCTGGCTGCTCTGGAAGAACGACGGCAACGCGATCGGGGTGGACACCTGGCTCTGGTCGCAGCGCCTCTCGCCGGACGGCCTGCGGCTGGTCGGCACGCCGGCGAAGCTGCTCAAGCAGACCGAGCCCTGGGAGGGCGCGCTGGTCGAGGGGCCGTTCTTCCACCGGCACGACGGGAAGCTGCTGCTCTTCTTCGCCGCCAACGCCTACGACAAGGACAGCTACGCCGAGGGCTACGCGGTCTGCGAGAGCCCGACCGGGCCGTGCGTGAAGGCCGCCGAGAACCCGATCCTGAAGTCGAACGCGGTCGCCTCCGGCCCCGGCCACGCGTCGATGGTGGAGCGGGACGGCCGCACCTGGCTGCTCTACCACGCCTGGCCGCCCGGCCAGGAGGGCAGCACGGACCCGGGCCGCCAGGTGTGGCTCGACGAGGTGGTCTGGACCGACGGCCGGCCCGTGGTCAAGGGTCCGACGGCGGAGCCCCAGCCGCGCCCCTGATCAGCGCAGGGCGGGCGACGGCTCGTCGGCCGCCTCGTCGCGGCGGGCCAGGCGGTTCTTCCGGTGGCCGTAGCCGAAGTAGATGAGCACGCCGAGCAGCATCCAGGCGAGGAACCGGATCCAGGTCTCCACCGACAGGTTCAGCATCAGGTAGAGGCAGGCCAGCGCGGACACGATCGGCAGCACCGGCGAGAACGGCACCTTGAACGGCCGCTCCAGCTCCGGGCGCCGCCGGCGCAGGATCGGCACCGCGATCGAGACCAGCACGAACGCGCAGAGCGCGCCGATGCTGACCAGGTCGGCCAGCGCGGAGAGCGGCAGGAAGCCGGCGAGCAGGGCCACGCCGACCGTCATGATCGCCGAGATCCGGTACGGGGTGCCCCAGCGCGGGTGCACCTTGGCGATCGACGGCGGGATGAGCCCGTCCCGGCCGATGGCGAAGCCGATCCGGCCCATGGCCACCAGGTCGACCAGGATCACGCTGGTCAGGCCGGCGACGGCGGCGATGGAGACCAGGACGGCGGCCCAGCCGGCGCCGACCGCCTCGAAGGCCGAGGCGATGGGAGCGCCCTCGTCGATGTCGGTGTAGCGCACCATGCCGACCAGGACCAGCGAGACGCCGATGTACAGCACCGTCGAGATGCCCAGCGTGCCGAGCAGGCCCAGCGGCAGGTCGCGGCGGGGCTTGCGGGTCTCCTCGCCGAGGTTCGCCACGGCCTCGAAGCCGGTGTACGCGAAGAACACCACCGCGGCGGCGGTCAGCACCCCGGCGAAGCCGAAGACGGACGGCTCCAGCCCGAAGAGGGCCTGGGTGACCGGCTGCCGGATGCCGTCCTCGCCGCCCCCGGCCGGCTCGGTGGTCGGGATGAACGGGCTGAGGTTGGCGGCCTTCACGAAGAACAGCCCGGCGACCACGATGAAGACGCAGATGGCGACCTTGACCAGGACCAGCAGGTTGGTCACCCGGGCGGACTCGCGGATGCCGACGATGCCGACCACGCCGAGGATCAGCACGATGGCGATCGCGCCGAGGTTGACCACGCTGCCCTCCTCGGCGAACCAGGCGCTGGGCAGGTCGAAGAGTTCGGCGAGGTAGCCGGACCAGCCGCGGGCCACCACCGCCGAGCCCAGCGCGAACTCCAGCAGCAGGTCCCAGCCGATGATCCAGGCGACGATCTCGCCCATCGTCGCGTACGCGTAGGTGTAGGCGCTGCCGGCGGTCGGCACGCTGGACGCCAGTTCGGCGTAGCAGAGCGCGGCGAGCAGGGCGACCACGCCGGCGACGGCGAACGAGACCACCACGCCGGGACCGGCGTGGTTCTTCGCCTCGATGCCGGTCAGCGTGAAGATGCCCGTGCCGATCACGATGCCGATCCCGAAGCCCATCAGGTCGATCGCGCCGAGGCGGCGACGCAGCCCGGGCCGGCCGTCCTCGCCGTCCGCCTCACCCTGGGCGAGCACGTCCCGGATCGGTTTCGTCCGCAGGACGGACATGATCACCTCCCACCGTGCGACCACCACGGTGGCGGTCGGTGACCGGCCAAGCTACCCAGGGCCTTCACCCGCTAATCCGATACGGGAGGTGTCGGACAGGTCACGAATCGGGCTGTGGTCCGACTCACCCTCGGACGTTCGGCCCCACCTGCACATCGATCCGTCCGCAGGTCTTGCGCCGTGTCCGGATTGATGAAAGTTTTCTACCGGCGACAGTTACAGTGCGGCGAATCTTGCCGGATGCGCCGCGCGTCCGCCGCCACCGCCCCCGTGAGCCCCAACGAAGGGACCGCACCGCATGAAGGCAACTCGGCTCAGAGCCGCCGGGCTGGCCGTGGCGCTGCTCGGCACGCTCGTCGCCGGCACCCCCGCGAGCGCCGCGGAGAGCGACACGGCGACCGATTCCACCGCGACCACCTGCGTCACCGACCCGGCCGTCGCGAAGCGGCAGTTCCGCGCCATGTGGATCGCCTCGGTGACGAACATCGACTGGCCCACCAAGGCGTCCTGGACGGCGCCCGACCAGGTCGCCAAGCAGAAGGCCGAATATCTGGCCTGGCTCGACCTGGCCCAGAAGCTCAACCACAACGCCGTCGTGGTCCAGGTCCGCCCGACCGCGGACGCCTTCTGGCCCTCGGAGGTCGAGCCCTGGTCGGAGTACCTGACCGGCGTCCGCGGCCAGGACCCGGGCTGGGACCCGCTGGCCTTCCTCGTCGAGGAGTCGCACAAGCGGAACCTGGAGTTCCACGCCTGGATGAACCCGTACCGGGTCTCCATGCCGGCCCCCGGCGGCGCGGGCGCCGACATCGCGAAGCTCGCCCCGAACCACCCGGTGCGCCAGCACCCGGACTGGGTGTTCGCCTACCCGCCGGCCGGGGTCGCCGGCAGCCGGCTCTACTACAACCCCGGCATTCCCGAGGTCCGCGAGTTCGTGCAGACCGCGATGATGGACGCGGTCAAGAAGTACGACGTCGACGGCGTGCACTTCGACGACTACTTCTACCCGTACCCGAGCGGCACGTACCAGTACCCGGACGACGCCACCTTCGCCCAGTACAACCGGGGCTTCACGAACAAGGCCGACTGGCGGCGGGACAACATCGACCTGCTGATCCAGGAGATGAACGCCAAGATCAAGTCGGTCAAGCCCTGGGTGAAGTTCGGCGTCAGCCCGTTCGGCATCTGGCGCAACAAGTCGGCCGACCCGAACGGCTCGGACACCACCGGCTCGCAGTCGTACGACATCATCTCCGCCGACACCCGCAAGTGGGTCAAGGAGGAGTGGATCGACTACATCGTGCCGCAGCTCTACTGGTACATCGGCCAGTACCCGGCCGCCGACTACGCCCGGCTCGTGCCGTGGTGGGCGGAGACCGTGCGGGGCACCAATGTCCAGCTCTACATCGGGCAGGCCGACTACAAGAGCGGTGACCCGGTGTACGGCTCGTTCTGGATGAACCCGCAGGAGCTGTCCAACCACCTGACGCTCAACCGGTCGTACCCGGAGGTGCTCGGCAACGTGCACTTCTCCGCGGTGCAGGTGCGGGCGAACCGGCTCGGCGCCACCGACATCTACGCAACCGAGCACTACTCCCGCCCGGCGCTGGTGCCGACCATGTCGCAACTGCCGGCCGAGCCGCTGCTCGCCCCGGTGGTCACCCGCGCCGAGCGGCAGGACGACGGAGTTCGCCTGAGCTGGCGGCAGCCGGCCGACGGCCAGGGCCCGTTCGGCGCGGCCACCTCGTACGCGATCTACCGGTTCGACGGCGTCGGCCTGGCCGACCGCTGCGACTTCGCCGACGCGTCCCACCTGATCGCCACCGTCCGCGGCACGGACGGCGCCGTGCAGTCCTGGGTGGACACCACGGCGACGGACGGCGCGCACACCTACTACGTGACCGCGCTGGACCGGGTCTGGAACGAGGGCCCGGTCAGCCCGCCGCGCTTCGTGCGCTGATCCGACCGGTGACGCCCGGGGCCCGCTCGCGGGTCCCGGGCGTCGCCGTGCTCAGCCGGCCTTGCGCAGCCGCACCTCCAGCCCGATCAGCCCGTCCCGGTCCACCTCGGCCGCACCGAAGGCGCTCTCCGCGGCGAGCCGGGCGAACGCGTCGGCGGTGACCGCCCGCCGGCGCAGCATCCGCAGCGCCGAGCGGGTCCAGAAGGCGTCCAGCCCGCCCAGCCCCATCCGGGCCACCTCGCGCTCGATGTCCGCCGGCGAGGCGTCGGCCCGCAGGTCGTGGATCACCGCCCGGCCGCCCGGCCGGAGCACCCGGTGCAGCTCGTCCAGCGCCCGGACCGGGCGGACGAAGTTCTTGAACGCGGCCTGGCAGACCGCCAGGTCGAACGAGTCCGCCGGGAAGGGCAGCTCGTGCACGTCGCCCTGGCGGAAGGTCACCTCGACCCCGGCGCGCCGGGCCGCCTCCCCCGCCAGCTCCACGAACGTCCGGCTGACGTCCAGCCCGGTGATCCGGTACGCCCCCAGCCGGGCCAGCTCGATCGCCAGGTAGCCCGGGCCGGGCGCCACCTCCAGCACCGCCGCCCCGGGGGGCAGCCCCTCGGCCAGCCGGGCGGCCTGCCGCCGGTACTCGGCCAGCTGGGCGGCGGAGCCGCGGTTGCGGGCGTACCAGCGAGCGGTTCTTCCCTCCATCTCGGGCAGCAGCTTGCGCTTGGGCGCGCGCAGGTCCTTCGTGCTCATCTCTTCCTCCGGTCTCCGGTCGTGCGGGCACGAACCGACCCGGGGACGGGAGCCCGGTTATCGTTGCGGTTGCCACCTTGCGGCCGGGTTGCCGTTCCCGCGGTCTCGGTTCGCAGGTCAGGGCCCCGGTGGTGGTGTTCCCGCACCCCCGCCGGGGTCCACTCTCAGTGCGGCTCGGCCCCCCTCTCCGCCAGGTCCGCCGGGTCTCCGTGCGGCTCGGCCCCCCTGTCCGCCAAGTCCGCCAGGTCCGCCCACTCCGGCGGCACCGCGCCGGTCTCGTGCCAGGCCCGCCACTCGGCCAGCCCGGGCAGCGCGCCGGTGGTCATCTCGTTGAGCAGGCCGCGTACCCAGGTCGCCTCGGCCTCCCGGACCGCCAGGTCGTACTCGGCCTCGATGAGGAAGATGCGGGGCACGTCGCGGGCATGCCCGGCCAGCGCCGCCCGCTGCGCGGCAAGCTGGTCATCCAGCCGGTCGAGGCGCTGTCGCAGCAGGTCGATCGCCTCGTCGGGCCCGAGGACGCCGAGCACCGACAGGCCGGCCTCGAACCGGGGCTGCTCCCGCTCCGGGACGCCGACCAGCTCCCGGGTCCAGTCGACGAGCTCCGCGCGCCCGGCCTCGGTGATCCGGTAGACGGTGCGCTCCGGGCGCCGCCCCTGCCGGCCGCTCTCGACCGCCGCCAGCAGGCCGTGCCGCTCCAGGTTCGCCACCACCGTGTAGAGCGAGCCCCACTTGATCGGCATGTCCTGGTCCTTGCCGCGCTCGCGGAGCACGGCGGCGATCTCGTAGGGATGGCGGGGCCGCTCGACCAGCGCCGCGAGGACGGCGAGGGCGAGCAGGTTGCCCACCCGGCGTCGCTTCGCCATCGCCGCCTCCTCGTGTCCGATTACTCGTACACGAGTATATGGCCGGCGGGCGCGGGCGCAAGGCATTCGTCTGTTTCGACGCATGTCACCAACACGTCGTCCGGAGCATCGCCTCCGGTTCCCCCGTTGATCGAAAATCATCGACATCTGACCCACACCCCCGGGGAGGTACCGATGTCCCGACGACTCACCACCCTGCTCGCCGCCGGCACGATCGCCCTGCTCACCGCCGTCGGCGTGGCCACCCCCGCCGCCGCCGCGGTGAGCACCGAACAGAAGCTCGCCGTGCTCTCCAGCTGGACCCAGACCAGCGCCACCAGCTACAACGCCTGGAACGCCGGCCGGCTGAACAAGTCCGCCTGGACCGAGTACGCCTTCGACTGGTCGACCGACTACTGCTCGTCCAGCCCGGACAACCCGCTCGGGTTCAACTTCAGCCTCTCCTGCTACCGGCACGACTTCGGCTACCGCAACTACAAGGCGATGGGCCGGTTCTCGGCCAACAAGTCCCGACTGGACAGCGCCTTCTACGAGGACCTGAAGCGGGTCTGCGCCACCTACAACGTCGTGGTGCGGCCCGCCTGCTACAGCCTGGCCTGGACCTACTACCAGGCGGTCAGCGTCTTCGGCTCGGTAGCCGCCGTCCAGCAGGCCGACCTGGACCGCGCCGCCCGTATGAAGGCCGACGCCGAACGCGCCGCCGCCCGCCGCTGACCCCTGCCCACCGTCGTCCACCAAGAGGTTTGCGTCACCGGAACTCCGGATCGCGACGCAAACCTCTTGGTCAACTCGCCGTGGAGCGGCGCGGGGCGGGAGCCGTGAAGCGGGGTGAGGTGGGGGTGGCCAGGTCGGGGTGATCCAGGTTCAGGGCGAGGGCGGCGGCATCCTCCAGGCGGAGGACGGCGCCGGTGGCGTAGGCGGCGTCGAACGCGGAGTCGCCGAGGGAGCGCCGCAGCTCCGCCTGACGGGCCAGCCAGTAGG
This sequence comes from Micromonospora sp. NPDC004540, assembly GCF_040610095.1. Lineage (NCBI taxonomy): Bacteria > Bacillati > Actinomycetota > Actinomycetes > Micromonosporales > Micromonosporaceae > Micromonospora > Micromonospora sp. NPDC004540. The sequence continues at coordinate 3,584 of NZ_JBEXLR010000027.1, read as the reverse complement.
GGCCGTAGATGCCCGGGGTGGCGCGCAGGCTGGCCCGGGTGGCCTGGGCCGCGCCGAAGAGCCGGGCCGCCGTCACCGGCTCCCCGCCCAGCGCACAGCGCACCGCGATCGCGTTCAACGTGTCGCAGGCCCGCCCCAGGTAGCCGTGGCTCATCCGGGAGCGGAGCGCCACCAGCAGGTGCTCGTGCGCGGCGACCAGGTCACCCCGGGCCAGCGCCACCAGGCCGAGCAGCATGTCCACCGAGCGGCGGCCCCGCTCCACCGGGCGGGCCGCCTCCACCGGGCGGGCCGCGCCGAGCACCTCGGCCGCCTCGTCCAGCGCGCCCCGCCGCCAGAGCAGCTCGCCGAGGTTGTAGACGGCGAGCAGTGCGTCGGAGACCACGTCCTGGTCGTACGCCCAGTCGATCACCTCCCGGCAGACCCGCTCCGCCTCGACGAACTGTCCCATGTCGACCAGCGGCGCAGCCCGGCCCGCCAGCACCCGGGCGAGCAGCCCCAGGTCGCCGGCCTGCCGGGCGGCCGCCTCGGCCCGCTGCGAGTAGCGCAGCTCCTCGGCGAACTCGCCGTCCGCCCCGGCGTGCAGCGAGTGCATGTGGTACGCCGCCGCCAGCTCCGCCTCCGGGATCGGCTCCCCGGTCTCGGCGATCCGCCCGTAGAGCCGGAACAGCCAGAGCCGCCCCTCCCGGGCCAGCCCCCGCTCCCGCCACCACTGGTCCAGCCCGCCGGCCAGCCGCAGACCCGAGCGGGCGCTGCCGCCGGTGGCGCACCAGCGCAGCGCGGCCCGCAACTCCCCGGCGAGCGGGTCCAGCGCGTACAGGGAGAGGGTGACCGGGCGGCCGTCCGGGCCCAGGTGGGCGCGCTCCAGGGCGTGCCGGGACCACGCGACGTGCCGGTCCCGGGCGGTCCGCTCCTCGCCGGCCTCGAGCAGCCGGCGGGCCGCGTACGCCCGGATCGGGTCCAGCATCCGGTAGGTGCTGCCCGAGGCGTGCGGCTCGGCCAGCACCATCGACTTGTCCACCAGCACCGACAGCGGGTCGAGCGGGTCGTCGTCGAGCAGCCACTGCACGGTCGACAGGTCCACCGGACCGGCGAAGACGGCCAGCCAGCGCAACAGCCGCGCCGAACGCGCCCCCAGCGTCCGGTACGACCAGGTGACCGTGGCCTGCATGGTCAGGTGCCGCTCGTTCGCCGAGCGCTGCCCCGCCCGGCTGGCCGGGGTGGCCGGAGCGGCGCCGGTCGCGGCGGCCACGAGGTCGACGGTGTCCTGCTGGTTGCCGGTCCAGCCGGCCTCCACCACGACCGGCTCCAGCTCCTCCCGCCCGGCGTCCAGGGTGCCCAGCATGTCGTCGAGGCGCTCGGCGAGCTGCCCGGCCGCGAGCACCCGCAGCCGCGCGGCGGCCAGCTCGATGGCGAGCGGCAGCCCGTCCAGCCGGCGGACCACCCGGCGCAGGTCGGCCTGCTCGGCGGGCTCCGGCGCCCGGCCGCCCCGCGCCGCCATGGTGCGGTCCAGCAGCAGGGCCACCGCGTCGCTCGCCCCGCCGTCCGGGCCCGGGTCCACCGACAGCGGCGGGATCCGCCACACCACCTCGCCGGGCACCCCGAACGACTCGCGGCTGGTGGCCAGCACCCGCACACCCCGGCCACCGGCCAGCAGCCGGGCGATCACCTCGGCCGAGGCGGCCGGCTGGGCGTCGCAGGTGTCCAGCACGACCAGCATCCGCCGGGCCGCCGCGTACTCGACCAGGGTGTCCATCATGGGGCGTCCCGGCTCCGGGCGGAGCCCGAGCACGGCGGCGATCTCGAACGCGACCAGCCCCGGATCGGTCACCGCGGCGACGTCGACGAACCACACCCCGTCCGGGTACGCCTCGACCACCCCGGAGGCCAGCTCCACCGCCAGCCGGGTCTTGCCGGCCCCGCCCGCGCCCAGCACGGTCACCAGCCGGTACGTCTCGACCAGCCGCCGCAGCTCGGCCCGCTCGGCCTCCCGGCCGACGAACGAGGTGACCTGGGTGGGCAGGTTGTGCGCCACCGCGTCGGCGGTACGCGGCCGCGGGAAGCTCCGCTCCAGCCCGGGCGCGACGAGCTGGAACAGCCGCTCCCGGTCGTCGAAGCCGCGCAGCCGGTGCAGCCCGAGGTCCAACAGGGACGCTCCGTCGGGCAGCGGGTCGGCGTGCCGGGCGGTCGCGGCCGAGCAGAGCACCTGTCCACCGTGGGCGGCGGCGGCCACCCGGGCGGCCCGGTGCACCTCGGGGCTGGCGTACTCGCCGTCGCGGGGTTCGGCGTAGCCGGTGTGCAGCCCCATCCGGACCCGGGGCGCGGCCTCCGGGGCGGGCCAGTCGTGGCCGGCCAGCGCGCGTTGCGCGGTCAGGCAGGCGTGCACCGCCGTGGCCGCGTCCGGGAAGGCGAGGAAGAACGAGTCGCCCTCGGTGAGCAGCTCGGCCCCGTCGGTGCCGGCCAGCGTGTGGCGCAGCAGCCGGCGGTGTTCCCGCAGCACCGGGCGGTAACCCGGACCGAGCAGCTGGGCCAGTCGCGTGGAGCCCTCGATGTCGGTGAAGACGAAGGTCACCCATCCGCTTGGGAGGTGGATCCGTGGCGACATGCGTGGAACCTCCGCCCCGTGACGTCGGCTTCATGCTGCCCTATGGTCACGCGGTCACGCATCGTGAGAACGGCCGGGCAGATTCCGACCCAAGGTGCCGAAGGATCACACGGGCGGCAAGCCGGATCGACCGGCGGGCCGAGGGCCGGCGGGCCGCTCAGCAGCCGCAGGCGCCGCCGCAGCAGCCGCCGGCCGGGGCGGACGCCCCGCCGACCGGGCCGGACCCGCCCCGCCCGGTGACCGCGACGGTGGAGAGCAGCTTCACCGTGTCGGCGTGTCCCTGCGGGCAGGAGGCCGGCTGGCCGGCCTCGGACATCGGGCGGTTGACCTCGAAGGTGTCGCCGCAGGCGCGGCAGCGGAAGTCGTAGCGGGGCATGACATCAGCGTACGGCCGGACCTGACGCCTCGGCAGTCATGGGTGATACTCGACGGGTGGTGGACGGCGAGCAGCGATCGACGGTTCGACCCCTGCGACCGGCCGCGCCGCCCGACGGCGGCGCCCCCGTCCCCCGGCCCCGCCGCAACGCCGCACCCGACCCGACCACCGGGCCGAAGACCGAACGGGCCGACTCGAAGGCGGAGCCGGCTGACTCGAAGCTAAAGCCGGCCGATCCGAAGCCGGGCGCCCCGGAGGCGGTGCCGGCCGACCCGAAGGCCGAGGCCGCCTCGGAAGCCGGCCGGCGGCGGCGGGTGCCGTTCGCGCACGCGATCCGGATGCCGCCCCGGCGGCTGGCCGCCGGCGCGGCCCGGGCCACCCGCGCCTGGTCGCGCCGTCCCAGCGGGCGCACCACGCTGCCCGGCCTCTTCCTGCTCGCCCTGGTCGCGGCCACCGCCGCGGCCGGCGCGCTGCTGGTGCCCGCGGCGGTCCGCAAGCCGCAGCCGGTGGATGGCTCTCGACCGACGCGTACTGGGCGCTGGGGCGCGACCGGGACACGGTGGGGCGCGCCTTCGCCGGGTCGATCGGCTTCGGCGTCTACCGTCC